>NZ_WKZJ01000009.1:0-123489 GCF_009679715.1 Faecalibacterium sp. BIOML-A1 | reverse complement strand
TCAAGGGCTTCCTGCTGAGGCTTCGGAAGTCATTCTTTTGCCTCAGCGCTTGGCGCTCAAGTATAATACCACACCCCCGCCTCCTTGTCAACACTTTTTGACAGATTTTTTCCAATTTCTTTGCAGAATAAAGGATCTCCCTGTTTTTCACCCGTTACAGGACGTGCCTTTTTCTTGACAAGGCGGCGGGCAAAACGTATTATGGAGTCATCCCCCAGCATCCTGTGTAAGGTAGCTATACTTATTCTATAAGGGAGAAGCGCCATGTCCTGTGTCAACATCCGCGGCTACTGCATCGGTGAGGGCCGCCCTAAAGTTATTATTCCTATTGTAGAGCCCACGGAAACCGCCATTCTGAAAAAGGCCGCCGAGTTTTCCACATTGCGCGCCGATTGTGTGGAATGGCGTATCGATTGCTTTGAAGGTGCAAAAGACCTTCCGGCTATCGTGCACTGCGCTGCGAAGCTCCGTGTTGCCTTGAAGGATAAGCTGCTTCTTTTCACCTTCCGCACAAAGGCCGAGGGCGGCAAAGTCGCTCTGGCCCACGAAGAGTATCTTCATTTTATCCGCACCGTTCTTGCCACCGACTGCGCCGATCTGATCGACATTGAATTTTTCACTGCAGGCGCAGAGCTTCCCGCGCTGATCGAAGAAGCCCACACCGCCGGGGCTGCAGTGGTGTGTTCCAGCCACAACTTCCATAAAACGCCGCCGCGCGCCGAACTGGTGAGCCGCATGGTTGCCATGCAGCAGGCCGGGGCCGATCTGCCCAAACTGGCTGTGATGCCCCAGAGCCGCACCGACGTGCTGGAGCTTCTGGCTGCCACCGCTGAAATGGCCGACCGGCATCCGGAGACTCCCATCATTACCATGAGCATGGGAGCTCTGGGCGCGGTGAGCCGCCTTTCCGGCGAAGCCCTTGGCTCCGCCATGACCTTTGCCAATCCCGGGCAGGCCAGTGCACCGGGGCAGGTGTCGCTGGAGGTCGTAAACGAAGTATTGGATGCATTGCATTTGTAACCAACAAATCGGAAGTTGACAAAGGAGTTGAGCTGATATGAAAAAGAAAATCATCATATTGCTGTCTGTTGTGATAATTCTTTTGATGGGCATTGTTGTATGGTTTAATATTCCACTCGACTTGATGGACTTAGACCCTAATGAGGTCATGGAAATAGTTGTTTTCAATGGCAATAGCGGAAACGCAACACATATTACCGACAAAGAGCAGATTCAGCATATTGTCGAAAATTTGAATGGCGTCGAATTAAAGCGGTCAAAGCCGTCTTTGGGATATATGGGATATAGTTTCAAAGTTACTATTTATTTGTCTGATGGCAACGAGGCAGGCGATTGGAATAATTTTATTATCAATTCAGATGATACAATTAGAAAAGATCCATTTTTCTATTCTGTTACAAAGGGAAATATTGATTACAGCTATATTGAAGGTATCGTAGAATAACAAAAATTCCAGTTTGTCGCACATCCTGCCTAAAACACAAACCGGAACGATCTTCCCTTTTTCGGGTGGATCGTTCCGGTTTTTATGTTATATTGAAAATCGTTTTATGCCAGCTTGGCTTCCAGACGGGTGCGGATGGCCTTGATAAAGCCCTCGCTGTCCACGGCGGTGGGGGTGATGCCCTCAGCCAGACCGCACAGGTCTTTCGTCATGATGCCGTCGTTCAGGGTCTGCAGGCTGGCGGCTTCCAGTGCCTCGCCAAACTTCACCAGCTCCGGCAGGCCATCCAGTTCACCGCGCTTCTTGAACGCGCCAGACCACGCAAAGATGGTAGCCATGGGGTTGGTGGAGGTTTTTTCGCCCTTCAGATACTTATAGTAATGGCGGGTGACGGTGCCGTGGGCGGCTTCGAACTCGTACTTGCCGTCCGGGCTGACCAGCACGCTGGTCATCATGGCCAGAGAGCCAAAGGCGGTGGAGACCATATCGCTCATCACGTCACCGTCGTAGTTCTTGCAGGCCCAGACAAAGCCGCCCTCGCTGCGAATGACGCGGGCAACGATATCGTCAATGAGGCTGTAGAAGTAGGTGATGCCTGCGGCCTCGAACTTTGCCTTATACTCGGTGTCATACACCTCCTGGAAGATATCCTTGAAGGTGTGGTCGTACTTCTTGGAGATGGTATCCTTTGCGCCGAACCACAGATCCTGCTTCACATCCAGTGCGTAGTTGAAGCAGCTGCGGGCAAAGCTGCGGATGGAATCATCCTTGTTGTACTGGCCCTGCAGAACGCCAGCGCCCTCAAAGTCAAACACGGTGGCGCGCTGCTCAGAGCCATCGGCACCGGTGAACACCAGTTCAGCCTTGCCGGCACCCGGGATGCGGAACTCGGTGCACTTGTACACATCGCCGTAGGCGTGGCGGGCAATGGTGATGGGCTTTTTCCAGTTTTTGACCACCGGCTTGATGCTGTCGATCATGATGGGTGCGCGGAACACGGTGCCGTCCAGCACCGCGCGGATGGTGCCGTTGGGACTTTTCCACATTTCATGCAGCTTATACTCGTCCATGCGCTGGGCATTGGGAGTGATGGTGGCGCACTTGACCGAAACGCCGTACTTCTTGTTGGCAAGGGCGGCATCCATGGTCACCTTGTCGGCGGTAGCGTCGCGGTTGGGCAGGCCCAGATCGTAATATTCGGTCTTGAGGTCCACAAACGGAAGGATCAGTTCGTCCTTGATCATCTTCCACAGAATGCGGGTCATTTCGTCGCCGTCCATCTCGACGAGGGGCGTGGTCATTTTGATCTTTTCCATAGCAGGGTTCCCTTTCCTCTCTTTGGGTCGTTTCTCCAGCCGCGCTGCACTGCCAGATGCCGCGCGGGCAGTTCGGCAGAATGTTTATTTGCGGTAAGCGGCTGCCAGCTTTTCAAGGGCCGGCAGGCTGCGCTTGACCTTTTCGGTATCGATGCAGTAGGCAAGGCGCACATAGCCCCTGACACCGAAGCTGTCGCTGGGCACCAGCAGCAGGTCAAACTCCCGGGCCTTCATGCAGAAAGCGTTGGCATCCTCTTCCAGAGCCTTGGGGAAGATGTAGAAGGTACCGCCGGGGCGCTCCACCTCAAAGCCCAGCGCGGTGAGCTTATCGTACAGCAGGTTCATGTTGGTCTCATACACACTCAGATCACTGGTCACATCCTGACAGCGGCTTACGGCCCGCTGGATGATGCTGGGCGGGCAGTTGTGGCCGGTGAAGCGGGAGATTTGGGCCATCATGTCCACCAGCACATCCTCGCCTTCACAGCCCGGACGCACCGCCACATAGCCAAGGCGCTCGCCGGGCAGGCTCAGGCTCTTGGAATAGGAGAAGCAGGTGAGAGTGTGGGGGTAGAACGCCGCCGGGTAGGGCACCTTTTTGCCGTCGAATGCGATATCCCGGTAGGGCTCATCGCTGACGAGGAAGATGTTGTGGCCGAATGCCCGGCTCTTTTCGGTCAGGATCTCTGCCATGCGGGTGAGCGTCCCGGCAGAGTAGACCACGCCGGTGGGGTTGTTGGGGGTGTTGATGAGCACACAGGTGGTCTTTTCGCCGATCATCTGCTCGAATGCGTCCAGATTGGGCTGGAAGGTCGGTGCCTGCGGCGGCACCACCTTGAGGACTGCCCCGGTGCCCGCCACATAGGGGCCGTACTCCGGGAAGTAGGGCGCAAAGGTGAGCACCTCGTCGCCGGGCTGCGTGACCGCACGGATGGCATGGGCAATGGCACCCGCCGCACCGGTGGTGGGGAAGATGTGCTTCTGCTCATAGGGCAGGCCAAAGGTCTTTGTCAGGTGCGCTGCCACATCGGTGCGGAAGCCCGGGTCGCCCTGACTGGGGCAGTAGCCGTGCAGGTTTACCGGCTCTTCGTTGGTCAGCAGATCCTGCATGGCGGCAGTGAACTCCTGCGGGCAGGGCACGCTGGGGTTGCCCAGCGAGTAATCGAACACGTTCTCATATCCGATCTCGGCAGCACGCTGCTTGCCGTACATAAAGGTCTCGCGGATGACGCTCTTATTGCCGAGCATCGCGCGATAAGTCTCGTTCAGCATAATACTTTCCCCCGAGAGTTTATTTGTGGGCAGCCGTATAGCTCTGCTCCACCTTGATGATGCAGCTGTAGGCTGTATCCTGTTCCTTGATGAACTGTTCCAGCTGTTCCAGCAGCTCTACCTTATCCCCTGCATAGCCTGCCGGCAGCACCAGATCGAACAGCACGTTGGTGTGGGTCCTGCCCGGCACGATGCGCAGATCGTGCAGCGAAAGGGCCGGGTCGAGCTGGCGCAGCTTTTCGGTCAGGCGGGCACGCAACACGCCCACGGCAGCATCCGAGGTAACGATGGGGTCGTAGTGGATGGTCACCAAAAGCCGGTCATTCTTTAGAAAATCCCGTTCAATGTTGTCGATCAGGTCGTGTGCCTCCAGCGGGTCCTGCTCGGCAGGCAGTTCCACATGCAGGGAGGCGAACTGGTGTCCCGGGCCGTAGTCGTGCACCATCAGATCGTGCATTCCCAGCACGCCGGGATAAGAGAGCACCTTCTGCTCGATGTGGTCCACCAGATCCTCGCTGGGGCTTTCGCCCAGCAGCGGGCTGAGCGTATCCATCACAAGACCCCAGCCGGAGATCAGGATGAACGCCGCCACGCCTACGCCCATCAGGCCATCCAGCACATCCCAGCCGGTCACGCGGCACAGCACCGCTGCAATGAGCACCGCGCTGGTGCTCAGCACATCGTTGCGGCTGTCCGCAGCAGTGGCAATGAGGGTCTCGGAGCCGATGATACGCCCGATGGTGCGGTTGAAGCCGCTCATCCACAGCTTGACGAGGATGGATGCGATCAGCACGGCCACCGTCAGCCAGCTGAACATCACCGGGGTGGGGTGCAGCACCTTGACCACAGATTCCTTCAGCAGCGAAAAGCCGATGCCGAGAATGGTCACGCTGACTACCAGCCCCGCCAGATATTCATACCGGGCATGGCCGAAGGGATGCTCTGCGTCCGGGGCCTTGCCGGCCAGCTTGAAGCCCACCAGACTGACCACGTTGGACGAGGCATCCGACAGGTTGTTCAGGGCATCTGCCATGATGGCAATGGAGCCGAACAGAGTGCCCACGGTCAGCTTGCCCAGACACAGCAGCAGGTTGCATGCCACGCCCACCCAGCAGGCAAGGTTGCCGTAGGCGGCACGCACCTTAGGGTCCTGCGCATGGTCGGGCTGGCGGATGAAAAGACGAATCAAAAACTGAGTCATAACGGTCCTCCATGGGCAGCGCTGGACACCTGCATACCCTGTCATCGCTTATAGTATAGCATTTCGCTTTATCGTTTTAAAGTATTTTCCGAAAACTTTTGCCCGGTATAGAAAGACCCCGGCAGAGCGGGATGCCCTGCCGGGGAGCTTTATGGGAACGGTAAACCGGGATTCTCGGATGAATTACTTCTCAGAAGGCTTGCTCAGGTCCACGCTGCGGATGATCTTGCGCACCGGCAGGATGCTCTTGGCATTCATGGACAGCTCGTCCACGCCCATGCGCAGGAAGGTCTCGGTGAGGGCGGTGTCTGCGCCCAGCTCACCGCAGATGCCCACCCAGATGCCGTGGCGGTGGCCCGCCTCAATGGTCATCTTGATGGCGCGCAGCACAGCGGGATGGTGCGGGTTGAAGAACGGCTCCAGCTTTGCATTCTGGCGGTCCAGCGCACAGGTGTACTGGGTCAGGTCGTTGGTGCCGATGGAGAAGAAGTCGCACTCGGCAGCCAGCTCGTCCGCGATCAGCACAGCGGCGGGGGTCTCGATCATGGTGCCGACCTCGATGTTCTGGCCCATCTTCACGCCCTCGGCGGTCAGTTCTGCGCGGCACTCTTCCAGAACAGCCTTGGCATCCTGCAGCTCCCGCAGGCTGGTGATCATGGGGAACATGATGCTCATGTTGCCGTAGGCAGAAGCACGCAGCAGAGCGCGCAGCTGAGTCTTGAAGAAGTCCCTGCGGATCAGGCAGATGCGGATGGCGCGGTAGCCCAGAGCGGGGTTCTCCTCGTGATCCAGCTTCATGTAATCGACGGTCTTATCGGCACCGATGTCACAGGTACGGACGACCACCTTGCGGGGAGCCAGACTCTCCACCACCTGCTTGTAGGCCTCGAACTGGTAGTCCTCGGTGGGGAAGTCCTTGCAGTTCAGGTAGACGAACTCGGTGCGGAACAGGCCTACGCCGCCGGCATCGTTCTGCTGCACAGCACCCACATCGCTCATGCCGCCGATGTTGGCAAAGACATTGATGGTCTTGCCGTCCAGCGTGGTGTTGGGCTTGCCCTTCAGCTCCTGCAGCAGGGCCTGCTTCTTCTGATCTTCCTGCTGGCGCTTCTTCAGGCTCTTGAGCAGGTCGGGGGTGGGGTCAACGTAAACGCAGGCGTTGTAGCCATCGATGACCGCCATCTTGCCGTCCCAGTCGTCCTGAATATCCTTGCACTGAATCAGGGCAGGGATGTTCATGCTGCGGGCCAGAATGGCGGTGTGGCTGTTGGAGCTGCCCTCACGGGTGATAAAGCCCAGCAGCAGGCTCTTATCCATGCGGACGGTCTCAGACGGGGCCAGATCCTCCGCGACCAGAATGCTGGGCTCGGTGCCCTGCAGGCTGGCGTTGTCCACCCCCTGCAGGATGTCCAGAATGGCCTGTGCGATATCGATGACATCTGCACTGCGGGCCTGCAGATACGGGTCATCCATGGCGGCGAACACCGCAGCCTGATTGTTGCCTGCCGTCTTGACGGCGTACTCGGCACACTTTTTCTGGCTGTTGATGATCTCCTTGATGGCATCCACAAAGTCGTCGTCTTCCAGCATCATGGCGTGGATGTTGAACACCTCGGCGATGTCCTCGCCAGCCTCTGCCAGTGCCTTTTCATACAGCGCAGTCTGCTGCTCAATGGCCTTCTGCTGCGCTTCTTCAAAACGCGCCACTTCCGCTGCGGTATCCGCTACCTCTGCGGCAGAAATGGCAGTATCCTTTTTCTTGTAGATCTTGAGCTTGCCGATGGCGATGCCATTCAGGATGCTCTTACCGGTGCCTACCTGCATTGCACACTACTCCTTCTTCATCTGTGCCGGGGCCGCACTGCTCCGACAGTCCAAAAAAAGCCCCCGCAGCTCACCCGCGAGGGCCTTCCTCATCTTAACTGCGGAATCAGACGTTCTCGGTCAGGAACTTCTGGATGGCTGCTGCAGCAGCTTCCTCGTCGTCGCCCTCGACCTTGACGGTAACGGTCTCACCCTGCTTGACGCCCATGCCCATCAGAGCCATCAGCTTGCGCATATCGCAGCTCTTGCCGTCCTTTTCCAGGGTAGCGCTGCTGGCAAAGCCCTTGACGGTCTTGACGAGCAGGCCGGCGGGACGAGCGTGGATGCCGCATGCATCCTTAACGGTATACTGGAATTCCTTCATAATCATTTTCTCCTTACTTGATCCCGTGCGGCGCTTCTGCACTTGCACCAGACGCGGCCGAGCCGCGGCACGGTTGATACATCTATTATAAACCCTTGCCGGGAATTTTTCACCATTTCATATTGCTAATTTTTTATGCAAAATTTTGGTACAATTGAACATACAAATGTGACAAAAATGCACGCATTTCACTTTTTCTTCTGCTTGTGCGCAAATTTTAGGCAAATTGCGACCTGATTTTGCATCAAATCCCGAAGCTATTCCCGGTCGTTTCCGGCTTTGGCAGGTCGTTCCGGTGCTTATTCCACCGGATATCCCTCGGCATCCAGCGGCAGTTCCGTATAAGGCACAGCCTGCGGCACGGCATCCGGCTCACCGGAGGTCTGCTGGGCGGTCAATTCCTCGTCATGGCGTTCGCCCCAATCGCCGCTGTAGTCCTCGCCGGAGGTCTGCTGTGCCGGTTCGCTGCCGGTCAGCTCTTCGTCGTGGCGCTCACCCCAGTCGCCCTCGTAGTCCTCGCCGGAAGTCTGCTTTGCCTCAGCTTCCGCCATGGCGGCCTGCATGTCTTTCAGGCCCACCACAACGCCGGAGGGCCGTTCCAGCAGGTAAGCTCCCACGGCCTTTTTGCGGTACACCAACAGCACGCCGTAGCGGCTGGTCTCGCCGCTGCTTGCCGCCGGGATCAGCGCCGTCCATTTTTCCACGGTCTTTCCCTTGTAGCGTGCAAGGTCCATGCCGCTCTGCTGCACCACCCCGTTGAAGGCCGAAAAGCTGTCATCCCACTTGCGGGGGATCTTGACCTTGTCTGCCGTGATGGATGCGCCGTCCACATCCAGACCGTAGCCGGTGAACCATGTCTGGATGTCCTGTGCACTCTCAATTTTGTTCACCGCCGCCGAGACCGCAACGGTGCGGTTGCTGATGAACCGGCCCAGCAGAGCACTGCCCACCACCAGTGCGCAGCACATGGCACCCAGACCCAGTTTTTTCAGGCTCGTTTTGCTTAACGTGACTACAAACATATCCCCATGCCTCCCCAGCCTGTTTATTGCTCTGAGAACAATTTATTCAGAGTTCGGGCAGGTTATGACGATTTAAAATGCCCGCCGTTTCACTCTGGGCATATTCAGCGGAAATATTATTTTGTTTTCGCGTTTGGAGTGGCCTGCGGGCCGCTCCAAACGCATTTTTACAAAAAGAGTCGCTGCCGGAAAATGCATTTTTTCTGCTGCACGACGGCTGCAAACCGACAGCAGCAAAATACCGCTACCCGTTACGTCCCCTTCCCGTGAAAAAGCAAATCAGCCAGACCCGCAGGTCTGGCTGATTTGCAATACTAAAAATAATTATTTCCTCTATTATTGTCAGAGTGAAGCGGAGACAATTCTAAATCGTCACGTCTCCGTGCGCTTTCACAAAATCCTCCGGCGAGACTTCGCCGTTCTGGCGGAGCACCTGTTTCAGCACCTGCATCACGCCGTATTCCCGGTGGGACGGTGCCAGAAACGGCACCTGCGCCCGCAGCGGTCCGCTGCCGTTCTCCATCAAAAAGCCGTACTTCGCGGTGGTGAGCATCTCGGCATCGTTGTAGGTGTCACCAAAGGCCATCATGCTGTCGGCCGGAATGCCCAGCAGTGCACCCACCTTTGCCAGTGCTGCACCCTTGTGCACACCTGGGTTCATCACGTCCACCCAGTTTCTGCCTGCCACTGCCACCGAGAATGCACCGCCATTTCCGGTGTGGAATGCGCCGTAGATCCGGTCGAAGGCTTTCTGCGAGTCGTCGTTGGGCAGATAGACGGTAAACTTATCCGCCGCCGCTTCCACCGCAGTCAGGTCATCCACGTATTCCACCCGGGTATAAAAAATCTTGAAAACTTTATCGTATTTCTCGTCCTGCTTTTCCGCGTAGGCCGCCTGCAGTCCGCACAAAAGGCCCACGTCTCCGGCCTGCTTTGTGCTGCGGGCCAGCTGCCGCCAGCCCTCGGCAGGCATTTCGGACACAAACAGGTCTTTCCCCTTCCAGCGGGCAGCGCCGCCGTTGTCGCCAATGAGAATGATCTCCTCCAGCAGATCCGGGAACATCGTTTCCAGTGTGTACAGAGGCCGCCCGCTGGCTGCGGCAAACAAGATGCCCTGCCCGGCCAGTGCACGGATGGTCTCGGTAAACTTTGGCGGCAACTGGCTGTACTCGTCCAGAAGGGTCGCGTCCATGTCCGATGCGATCAGGCGAATGCGGTCCATTGCAGTTTCCTCACTTATCCGATGTAGCTGATGTTCACGTCCATATCGCCCTTATAGCCGGGCAGGCGTGCCGTGCAGGTGCCCTGCCACAGGGCGCAGTCGATGGGGCTGCTGGCAACACCATAATGCGCGTTCCAGATGGTATATTTTTTCAGGCTGTTCAGATTGACACGCTTGCGGTACCACAGGGTAGAGGCATACACACCGGGTTTATAGCCCTGTGCCTTGACCTCCTCACAGAAGGCGATGGCGCACTTGGTGCGGTCCTCCATACCCAGACCGTCGGCGCGGCCGGAACCATTGGAAGCGCCGGATGCTTCGGTGTCAAAGAAGATGGGGTAATCCAGCTTGCGTCCGTTCAGTACGTAGGCGCAGGCAAAGGCTTCCTCCTTGGCTTCCTCCTCGGTGGTGGCCTGACTGAAGAAATACACGCCCACCTTCAGGCCCGCATTCTTCACATTGGTGAAATGCTCCTCGAACATGGGGTCCAGCACCAACGTGCCGGAAGCACCATAGCCGCGGTAGCCGATGCGGACGATCACAAAGCTCACGCCTGCCTTTTTGATCTGGTTCCAGTCGATGTTCTTCTGATACTTGGAAACATCCACACCGAAGGTCTTGCCATTTTCCAGCACACCGTCCGCATTGAAGTAATAGAGTTTATTGTCGATGCACTGGATGCCGGTCACCGGCTTGTTGGTGGTCTGGCTGTAGTAGTAGGTCTTGCCGCCGGAGGTGCGCCAGCCGGAATAGACCGGCTCCGTATCGCTCTTGCCCAGCCAGCCGAACAGGAAATTGAGCAGCCAGCTGAAAAATCCGTTCTCATCGCTCAGGTCGATGCACTGGGCCTCGGCGGCATCCATGGCACCGGCATCCAGTGCGGCACGGATCTCTTCCGGTGTCAGCACCACGCTGTTTTCCGGCGTGTGCTGGTTCGTGCTGTTCTCCTCCGCTTCGGTGGCCTGTACAGGCGGCGCTTCCGGGTCCTGTGCAGCAAGCTCCGGGGTCTCCGTCTGCAGGGTGGGCATTGCCGTTTCCTGCTGTGCAGAAACAGTCTCGGTCACTGCCGCGGTACTTTCTTCCGGCTGTGCAGCCAGTGCCAGCGGTGCGCCCATTGAAAAGGTCATTGCCAATGCCAGAACTGCCGCTGCACACCGCGTTTTGCCGCGGGTGCTGCGGGCAGTCAGTTTATTCCAGAACGTTTTTTTCATGCTGTGCTCCATACCTCATGTATTTTTATCGGGATGCCGCCCTTCGCAAAAAGGGCAGCGTTTCATCTTCTCAATACTCTTTCAGTATACACCCGCGGGCAAGCCCCCGTCAATTGCCGCACACTGCAAAGCGCAGCTCCGAAAAGCTGCCGCCCCGGTATCAGAAAATGCTCCAAAATAGATACGTCTCAGCCCGCAAAAACATTGCACAAAGCCAAAAATTGCAGATATTTCCAGCAAAATCAGCATTTTGTCTTGTTGTCTTGACATGTGTATGGTATTATACTTGACATGCAGTTTTTGCATTGAATCCACCATCTTGAAACAGAAAGGCAGTTTCTCATGTCAAATGTGAAAGATTTCTTAAAACGCAAGGATATCGTCATCACCCCGCAGCGCTATCTCATTGAAGCGCTGGGTGCCATGGCGCAGGGCCTGTTTGCCAGCCTGCTGATTGGCACCATCATCAAGACGCTGGGCCAGCAGACCGGCCTTGACGTGCTGGTAGACCTTGGCGGCTACGCCACGGCCATGAGCGGCCCGGCCATGGCCTGCGCCATTGGCTGGGCACTGCACTGCCCGCCGCTGGTTCTGTTCAGCCTGATCACCGTAGGCTACTCGGCCAATGCTCTGGGCGGCGCAGGCGGCCCGCTGGCCGTGCTCATCATTGCCATCGTGGCTTCCGAACTGGGCAAGGCCGTGAGCAAGGAGACCCGCGTGGACATCCTCGTGACCCCGCTGGTGACCATTTTTTCCGGCGTGGGCCTTTCCATGCTGATCGCCGCACCCATTGGCGCTGCCGCAAGTCAGGTGGGCACCCTGATCATGTGGGCCACCGAACAGGCTCCGCTGGTCATGGGCATTCTGGTATCCGTCATTGTAGGCGTGGCGCTGACCCTGCCCATTTCCTCTGCCGCCATCTGCGCCGCGCTGGGTCTGACCGGCCTTGCCGGCGGTGCCGCCGTAGCAGGCTGCTGCGCCCAGATGATCGGCTTTGCCGTGATGAGCTACAAGGAGAACGGCGTGGGCGGTCTGGTCAGTCAGGGCCTTGGCACCAGCATGCTGCAGATGGGCAACATCGTCAAGAACCCCCGTATCTGGATCGCGCCCACACTGGCCAGTGCCATCACCGGCCCGCTGGCCACCTGTGTGTTCCACTTTGAGATGAACGGTGCCGCTGTCTCTTCCGGCATGGGCACCTGCGGTCTGGTGGGCCAGATCGGCGTGTACACCGGCTGGGTCAGCGACATTGCCGCCGGTACCAAAGCCGCCATCACCCCGATGGACTGGGCTGCCATGGTGCTGCTGTGCTTTGTTCTGCCCGCCGTGCTGAGTGTGATCTTCTGCGAGATCGAGCGCAAGCTGGGCTGGATCAAAGAGGGCGACCTGAAGCTGAACTGATTTTTAAGCGGAAAATTCTTTTTGCTTTTTGATAGAGCAAATCCCGGCAGGCTGCGGTCTGCCGGGATTTGTCTTTTCACGGTTAAACACGTGACGACGCTCTGCACAGGAAGCGCTCAAACGATCCGTTTCCCGTCCAGCACTGCCTGCGTGAGGGTGTCGCCTTCATACACCAGCTTGAGGGAGAAATAAGGCCGTTCCTCATTCAGCAGCCGGAAGAAGATTTTGTCGCCCTCCCAGATGGGCAGTTCAGCCGCCTTATCCTTCGGCACCCATTCCAGCACGCCTTCCCTGCAGGCATCGCCCTGCACCATCTCGCCCGTCCATTCATCAGCGGTGTACAGGTGGATGAACTCGGTCATGTTGCCCCAAATAAAGGTCAGCAGACCCCGGGCGCGGAAGCGCTTCAGCGTCAGGCCGGTTTCCTCCTTCACTTCCCGCAGCAGACAGTCCTCCGGGCTTTCAAACCGCTCAAACTTTCCGCCTACACCGATCCATTTGTCGTGGTTGTAGTCGTCCTGCTTTTTGATACGGTGCAGCATCAGGTAGGCATCGTCCCGTTCCAGATAGCACAGCGTGGTGCTGAAAATGGGAAATTCCGGGTTCATGAAGGCTCCTAGATTCATTGCGTTCTCCTTTTGATTTTGTTTTTGTGGAAAATGCCGTTTTTCGCTGCGGCCCCTCCCGTGAAAAAACACCCCCGGCAAAGCCCGCAGGCTTTGCCGGGGGTGCAAACCAAAAATAACTTTTTCCTCTGAATATGCCAGAGCAACGCGGCGGCAATTTAAAATCATTGCCCCTTCCGGCTTGCTCTTCCCTTGCCCGCATTGTTCAGCTTGCGCACAAGGTCGTTCTGATGCTTGCGCTGGCTGGGCGTGGGCTGCGGGTCTTTGGCCTCCTCAGCGCGGCGGCCGCTCTGGGCGGTGTCCGGATCGATGCGTTCCAGCGTCCACTCCTGATTGCCGCCGGCCACAAAGTTCCAGATCTGGGCCTGTGCGCCGTTGGAGGTGTTCATACCCACAAGGTCGATGTATTTATCCGCCAGCACATTGCGGATGCGGGTGCGCCCGCTGCGGGTGGGCTCCAGCGCCCAGCACTGACTCAGCCCGCTGGTACGGTCCCACTGGTGCAGCCATGTGCCCTCCACCACACCGCCAAGGGCCAGATCCATCATCTTGCCGGTAAAGCGGTTGCAGATGCGCCAGCGGCCCTCGCCTGCATCCACGAACTGCCACTGCTGCCACGGATGGCCTGCATAGCTCCACAGCTGGATGGCCGCGCCGTTCTCGGTGTTGAAGTTCTTTACTTCCAGTACCTTTCCATTGGGGGCTTTGATGATATAAAATTCATTTTCCAGAATGACTGCCTGCGATGCCTTTGCCATAGAGCACGACTCCTTTCCAGTTTGGTAGCCCTATTATAGCGTATTTGTCCTTTGGCAGCAAGAATGCTTTTCCATAATCTTTTTACGTTTTATTGTGCATTTTGACATGATTCCCGCAACGATAACGTTTACGTGCAACAAAAGCGTTTCCTGCTGGTTTCTCTTTGCACTCCGGCCTTTGTTGTGATACAATAAAGGCACATGTTTTAAGGGAGGGAATTGCTATGACCAACGAAACCTTGGAAACCATCAAAAACCGCCGCAGCTGCCGTGCCTATAAGCCGGAGCAGATCACAAACGAAGAACTGGATGCCGTGCTGGAAGCCGGCACCTACGCCGCCAGCGCCATGGGCCGCCAGAGCGCAAAGATCGTGGTCGTGCAGGACGCTGCCGCCCGCGCCCAGCTCACCCGCATGAACGCCGCTGTCATGGGCAGGGACACCGACCCCATGTACGGCGCTCCCACCATTCTGGTGGTGCTGGCCGATGCTCACGCCGCAAATGCCGTACCCGACGGCAGCCTTGTCATGGGCAACCTGATGCTGGCTGCAGCTTCGCTGGGGCTGGGCAGCTGCTGGATCAACCGCGCAAAGGAAGAGTTTGAAACAGAAGAGGGCAAGGCCCTGCTCCGGCAGTGGGGCATCGAGGGCGATTGGGTCGGCATCGGCCACTGCATTCTGGGCTACCCTGCTGCAGACCCCAAGCCCGCAGCACCCCGCAAGCCGGATTATATTGTAAAAGTGTAAGGAGAACTATGAAGCCTGATTACAAGCTGGTCGCCAAGGCCAAATATATCCACGCCACCGCCGACCTTGCCAGTGAACTCTGGCATGAGGTGTACAAGCGCTATTACCCCGCAAAGCAGCTGGACACCCTTGTGGAAGAGCTGCAGAGCGCCGATGCCATTGAGGAGGACATCGACAACGATGTGAACTACTTCCTCGTGGTTCTGGGCGGCAAGACCATCGGCTACTTTGCGTGGAAGATGGAGAACACCGCCCTGCATCTGATGCACCTGTACCTCAGGCCCGAATACCGCGGCAAGGCACTGGGCCGGGACATCGTGCTCTCCTGCGAGCGGCTGGCCCGCGGCGAGGGCAAGGGCCGTGTGTGGTGCACCGTGCACGCCAAGGCCCTGCCGGTGCAGCAGTTCTTCAAGGCCCTGCGCTACCGCAATTTAAAGCCCGCCGAGCAGGAAAACGGCACCGTCCCCCGGGACGAAGTGGTGTTTGAGCACACGCTGGGCTAAAAAGCCGCAAATGCTATTGAAATTTCTCCCCGTTTGTACTACACTGGTGTAGTGTAATAAAGTGTCTGCCTGTGGGCGGCATCTGCAAAAAAGGAGAACAACATGGCAAAAGATCATCCTACCGGCCAGTCCGGTCTGTATCAGGCATTTTTGCAGCTCAAGACCCCGGAACAGTGCTACCGTTTTTTACAGGATGTGTGCAGCTATTCCGAGCTGAGCGCAATGGAGCAGCGCTACAACATTGCCGAAATGCTGGTGGACAAGCGCATCTACACCGAGATCATGGATAAGACCGGTGCATCCAGCGCCATCATCAGCCGGGTAAGCCGGGTGCTGAGTGCCAACGACAGCGTGTTACGCGCCTTGCTGGAAGCGGAAAAAGCTGCCGACGATCAAAACTGAACTTCCACACAAACCATGCCGCGTGCCGCCCGTGCGGTATGCGGCTTTTATCATTCAACCGGGAAGGCAGAAGTCCCCACGCCAGCGGGGTACTTCTATCGTTTTTCCTCATGCGGCGCAGATGTGCCGTCTTCATCAGAAATCAGGGAGGTTTGATTTTCATGAGCAAAGCTGTTGTATTTTTTGCCGAGGGCACCGAGGAATGTGAAGCCCTGCTGGTGGTCGATCTGCTGCGCCGCGCCAAGGTGGAGGTGACCGTGGCCAGCGCATCCGGCAGCCGCGAGATCGTGAGCAGCCACAAGGTGCATATCACCGCCGACGCACTGGCCGAAGAGGTGGATTATTCGGATGTGGACATAGTGGTGCTGCCCGGCGGCATCCCCGGCACCCCGAACCTTGCCGCCAACAAGACCGTTACCGACACCTGCGTTTCCTTTGCAAAGAGCGGCAAAAAGGTAGCTGCCATCTGCGCAGCACCCAGCGTGCTGGCATCTCTCGGCCTGCTGGAGGGCAGAAAAGCCACGGCGCACGCCGGTTTCCAAGACAAATTGGCCGGTGCCGAGGTGCTGGATACCGAAGTGGTAGTGGACGGCAATATCACCACCAGCTACGGTCTGGGCGGTGCCATCCCCTTTGCGCTGGAGCTGGTGCGCCAGCTGGCCGGGCAGGCTGAGGCCGACCGCATCCAGAACGCCATCGCCTACCGCCACTGAGGGAGGGAGTCAGTATGCGTTTTGTTACCTGCCGCCTGCCGGACGGCGTGGAAGATCCGGCCATTCTTTCGCCGGACGGCACACAGATCTGGCCGCTGAGCTGGCTGGGCCTTTCCTATGAAACCTTGTCCGATGCCATCCCCTTTCTGACCCCGCAGGTGCGGGCAGGCCTGCAGCTTGCCATTGCGGGCATCCCGGCCCTGCCCGTGGATGCCGTGCAGCTGCAAAGCCCTATTCCCTGCCCGGCGCAGGATGTGGTGTGCCTTGGCATCAACTACATGGCCCACTCGGACGAAGCGGAGAAATACTCTGCCGATGCCTTTGCAACCAAACATCAGGATGCCATTTATTTTTCCAAGCGCGTTTCCCGCGCTGTGCCGGACGGCGGCTTTATTGAAGCTCACACTGACCTTGTGCAGAAGCTGGACTACGAATGCGAACTGGCTGTGGTTCTGGGCAAAGATGCCAGGGATGTGCCCGCCGGGCAGACAAAAGACTATGTGTTCGGCTACACCATCCTGAACGATGTTTCCGCCCGCGATGTGCAGACCGCCCACAAGCAGTGGTATTTCGGCAAAAGTCTGGACGGCTTCACGCCCATCGGCCCCTGCATCGTTACCGCAGACGAATTCGACACCTACCCGCCCAAGCTCGGCATCCGAAGCTTCGTCAACGGCGAAAAGCGGCAGGACTCGAACACCGGCCTGCAGATCTTTGATATCGACCACGTGATCCACGAGCTGACTCAGGGCATGACCCTGAAGGCCGGCACCATCATTGCCACCGGCACCCCGGCAGGCGTGGGCATGGGCATGGACCCGCCGCAGTTTCTGAAGCCCGGCGACACGGTGCGCTGTGAGATCGACGGCATTGGCAGCCTGACCAACACCGTGCGGTGAGCACTGGCATTTGTGCCAAATATCCGTTGCGTTTTCCGTCTGTTTGCATGAAAATCCGCAGCGGCACTGCTCTTTTCGGAGCGGGTGTGCTATACTGACTTGTATGAATGAAAAATGCGGTCCCGGGCCGCAGAAGGGGTAAATGAACTATGAAGGAATACGCATTCGGCATCGATCTGGGCGGTACCACCGCCAAGATCGGCCTGTTCAAGACCACCGGCGAGCTGCTGGAAAAGTGGGAAGTTCCCACCGACACCTCCAACGCCGGTGAACACATTCTGGAAAATCTGGCCGCTGCCGTGCAGGGCAAGATGCAGGAAAAAGGCCTTGCCGCCGCTCAGGTGGAAGGCGTGGGCGTGGGCGTGCCCGGCCCTGTGCTGGACAGCCGCATTGTGCCCATCATCTGCGCAAACCTCGGCGGCTGGGGCAAGCATAATGTAGCCGAAGAGCTGAGCACCATGCTGGGCGGCATCCGGGTCCTTGTGGGCAATGACGCCAACGTGGCTGCTCTGGGCGAGATCTGGATGGGTGCAGCCAAGGGCTGCCGCAGCGCAGTCATGGTCACGCTGGGCACCGGCGTGGGCGGCGGCGTCATCGTCAACGGCAAGGTCATCGATGGCACCCACGGTGCCGGCGGCGAGATCGGCCACATCACGGTGGACCGCCACGAGACCGCCGCCTGCGGCTGCGGCAAGCACGGATGTCTGGAGCAGTATTCCAGTGCTACGGGCGTTGTGCGCTGCATGAAGAAGCTGCTGGACGAGAACCCGGACACCCCCTGCACCCTGCGCGGCACCGAGTTTGCCGCCAAGGACGTGTTTGATGCCGCCCGCAATGGCGACGCCCTTGCCGCCCGCGAGGTGGACGAGATGACCGATACCCTTGGCATGGCGCTGGCGACCATTGCCGCCACCGTGGACCCGGAGATGTTCATGGTGGGCGGCGGCGTATCCCGCGCCGGTGATGTGCTGTTTGCCCCGCTGCGGGAGCATTTCAAGGTCTATGCCTTCAAGTCCTGCCGTGAGACCCCTATCGTGCCCGCCATCCTTGGCAACGATGCCGGTATCTATGGTTCTGTGCGCCTGATCGTGGGTGAATAATTCAGCGGTATTTTTTCAGAAACTTAAAAACCCGGAAACGACGGTCGTTTCCGGGTTTTTCTTTGTACGTTCAATAAAATTTACAGCGTATCTTCCCCCGGCAGCTGATTCCACAGGCGGTAGTAGACGCCCTGCTTTGCCAGCAGCTGGTCGTGGGTGCCGGATTCTACGATGCCCTCTTCGCCCAGCACAAGGATGCGGTCGTAATCCTTGATGGTGGTCAGGCGGTGGGCGATGGTCAGGGTGGTGCGGCCATGGGCCAGCTTTTCAAGGCTCTGGCCCACCAGGATCTCGCTTTCGTTGTCCAGTGCGCTGGTGGCCTCGTCCAGAATGAGGATGGGCGGGTTCTTCAGGAACACCCGCGCAATGGCGATGCGCTGCTTCTGTCCGCCGGAGAGCTTGACACCGCGCTCACCCACATAGGTATCAAAGCCATCCTTCAGGGCCAGAATGAACTTTTCCGCCCCGGCCAGACGCGCCGCTTCCATGATCTCTTCGCGGGTGGCGCCGGGCTTGCCGTAGGCGATGTTCTGGGCCACCGTGCCGCTGAACAGATACACGTCCTGCTGCACGATGCCGATATCCTGCCGCAGGCTTTTCAGGGTGACATGGCGGATATCCTGCCCGTCGATCAGGATGCGGCCGCTGGTCACTTCGTAGAAGCGGGGGATGAGGTTGCACAGGGTGGTCTTGCCGCCGCCCGAGGGGCCGACCAGCGCCAGCCGTTCGCCCGGCCGGATATCCAGACTGACGTTGTGCAGCACCTTGTTGTGGTCGTCCGGGTACTCAAAGCTGACGTTTTCAAACCGGATGTCACCGGGGCCGGGCTGCAGCGGTACCGCATCCGGGACATCGCCGATGGTCACAGGGGTGTCCATGATCTCGGCAAAGCGCTCGATGCCGGTCATGCCGCGCTGGAACTGCTCGGCAAACTCCACGATGCGGCGGATGGTGGCAATGAGGGTGGTGACGTACAGCATATAGGCCACCATGTCACCGGCGGTGATCCTGCCGTACACCAGCGAGAGGCCGCCTGCCAGAATGACCACCAGATACATCAGGCCGTCGAACAGGCGGGTGGAGGTGTTGAAGGCACCCATGGCGTAGTAGCCGAGAGTCTTGATCTGCTCAAAATCCTTGTTGCCCTTTGCAAACTTCTCGCGTTCCTCATCCTCGGCGGCAAAGGCCTTCACGACACCCTGCCCCAGCAGGCTGTCCTCGATGGTGGAGTTCAGCTCGCCGATCTGCACGCGCTGCTGGCGGAACCGCGCCCGCAGCCGTCCGTTCAGGTAAACGGACACCACGCCCATCAGCGGCACGCAGGCGAACACCGCCAGCGTCAGCGGCACACTGGCCCGGCACAGGATAATAAAGGACACCACGATCTTGATGGCCGCAATGAAAAATTCCTCCGGGCAGTGGTGGGCAAACTCGGTCACATCGAACAGGTCGTTGGTGATGCGGCCCATGATGGTGCCCACCTTGGTGTTGTTGTAGTAGGTGTGGTCCAGCTTGAGCAGGTGGTCAAAGGCATCGCGGCGCATATCCGTCTCGATGTGCACGCCCATGATATGACCGATGCTGGACATGTAATAGCTGGCTGCACCGTCGATGATGCGCAGCACAAAATAGAGTGCTGCCAGCCGCAGCACGATGCCCACCGTCAGAGTGATGCCCACGCCCATGGCGGCGTTGGTGATGGTGCTCATGATCTTGGGCAGCACGATGTCACACAGGGTGGTCAGCGCTGCACAGAACAGGTCCAGAAACAGGGTCATTTTGTACTTTGCCAGATAGGGCAGAAACCGCCGGATCAGCGCACCGCTGCCTGCGTGGTGCGCCCCGGGGTCGTTGATTTTGGTTTTTGACATGGTTCCTCCTGTTGTAAAGCCCTCTCAGGCTCACTTCGTTCGCCAGCTCCCCCGAGAGGGGGAGCCTTTGCATCTTTCGGGAAGCTGTACAAAACCTCCCCCTTTCGGGGGAGGTGGCATTGCGCAGCAATGACGGAGAGGGTTCGTTCTCTTACTTTTTACTGTAATCCCGCTCGCCGTAGATGGCGGTGCCGATGCGCACAAGGGTGGCACCCTCCCGGATGGCGTTTTCAAAGTCGCCGCTCATGCCCATGGAGAGGGTCTCCATGGACACGTTGGAATAGCCGCGCTCTCCGGCCTGCACAAACAGCTTGTACACCTCGGCCAGATAGCGGCGGTTGCGGGTATCGTCGTCGTTCACAGGCGGAATGGCCATCAGCCCCTTGACCCGGATGTGCTCCTGTGCGGCAGCAGCATCCAGCAGCGGCCAGAGCGCTTCCGGTGCCACGCCGGTCTTGCTCTCCTCGCCGCCGATGTTCACCTCCAGCAGCACGTTCTGCACGATGCCGGCCTTGGCTGCTTCCTTCTCGATAGCGTTCAGCAGATGCTCACTGTCCACGCTTTGGATGAGGCTGGCACGGCCCAGCACTTTTTTAATTTTGTTCGTCTGCAGATGGCCGATAAAGTGGCTGGGCTTGCCGCAGTAAGCACCTGCGTCAAAGTTTGCGCACAGCTCCTGCACATGGTTCTCACCGAACACATCAATGGGCAGGGCTGCGCTTGCAGCCACGGTCTGTGCCGTGCGGGTCTTGCAGGCGGCGCACAGCTGCACCGCTGCCGGGTCGCGGCCTGCTTCACGGGCCGCGGCTGCCATCTTTTCCCGGATCTCTGCCACGGCCTCCTGCATCTGTTCCAGATTCTTTTCTGCCATGATGCTCAGTCCTCCTCGGTATACTTGGCGCGTTCGCCGCCGATGAGCTTCGGGCGGGTGCGGGCGCACAGAATGTTCGCTTCACCAATTTTGGAAAGGCTCAGCCGCACCGGCACCGCCACCCGCTTCAGGTGCATCCCGATCAGGGTGCCGCCGATATCAATGCCTGCATGGGCACGGATCTCTTCCACGGCCACCGGCTCCCGGAACTTCTTCCAGCAGGTAGTGGCCCAGCTGCCGCCTGCGTGGGGGCGCGGCACCACGCACACCTCTTCCCAGCCGTATTTTTCGGCGGCTTCGCGCTCGATGATAATAGCGCGGTTCAGATGCTCACAGCACTGCGCGGCCAGCCAGATGCCGTTTTCGGCCAGCACTGGGGCAATGCCCGCGTACACGGCCTGCGCCGCCTCGAGACTGGAATCCTTGCCGATGTGCCCGCCCACGATCTCGCTGGAGGAGCAGCCCACCACGAACACATCGCCCTTTTTCAGCTTTGCTTCGGCCAGCAGTTCGGTCACTGCCTGCCGGGCCTGCGTCTCGATCTGTTTTTTGAATTCTTCCGTCATAAAAAACACCTCGGTTTTTATAAAAGATCAAAGATTTGCACTGCGCACCTTTTCGCTGCCTGCAAGGCCGAGATACAGCCTGCTCTCCACCGGGCACAGAGCTGTCACACCGCCTGCACCCTTGCTGGAGACCGTCCGCTTCCAGCTGCCGTCTGCCGTATCTACAGCTTCCGCGCAGGGCGCATCGGCAGGCAGACTGAATAGCTTTTCCTGCAGATTCCGGCCTGCACGCAGGGCAATGCCCCGCAGCAGGGTGCTGTCGGCGTTCTTTTCCAGCCAGCTGCTGCGCGCCCACCGGTAGCCGATGTACAGGGTGCCGTCTGCATCCATAGCAAGCGCACCGGGATACCCCGGCAGGCCGGAAACAAAGCTCTGGCAGTTTTTACCGCCCGCCGTCAGGTCGCGGGCATCGGCGGCAGCGCTCCACACACAGCGGTTCCCAAGGTCAGCCACGAACAGCGTGCTGCCGTCCCGGCTCAGGGCCAGCCCGGAAGCACCGGCCACACCGCCCAGCACCTTCTGCACCGTGCGTGCCGCCGGGTCGTATACATACACGCAGCCCGTGCCGGTGTGGGCCAGCAGTTCGGTGCGCAGAGTGCTCTCCAGCCCGTCCGCGGCACTGGCACTGGCAGCAACAGCAAAGTAGATCCTGCCGTCCGGCGCGGCTTCCACCGCTGAGACAGCCCCCAGCGGTGCACCGTCGATCTGGGTCACCACCTGCTCCACCGCCGTGCCCCAGCTGTCGTGGGCGGCGCGGCACAGGCTGCCGCCGCCGGGCGTGAGGACGCTCAGCCACAGGTCCCCGCTGCCGTCAAAGGCAAAACCGGTCAGCTCACCGTCCACGGAAAGGATGGCCGCATCGTGTCCGCCGTCGGTGCGCACAAGGTCGCTCGTGCGCTTTTTTAAGGCTGCGCCGTCGTATGCTGCGGCATACACAAGGCCGTCCTGTGTGCGGATGCAGTCCACACCCTGATATTCGCCCAGATCCAGCGTTCCCTTATGATCGGCGGCAAGGGCCGTCTGTGCTGCACCGGTGTCCTGCCGGACATCCGGCGCGGTGTAGCTTTGTGGCGGCGTATCGATGGGCCGGAACACCAGTGCATACACCAGCGCCAGCAGGATGCACACGCCAAACACCGTGCTGGCCGTGCGGAACCGCTTGAGCAGCGCGTCCCGCTCCACCGCCATCTGGGCCGCATACTCGGCACGGCGGCGAGCAGCGCGGGCATTGGCGCGGTTTGCCCGGCGCATCCAGCGATCCACGAACAATGCCACCTGCGGCCCGATGGTGAGCGACGCAATGGCAAGGATGAGCAGAAATTCAACAAGTCCGATCCTCATAGGGCTTTTTCCTTTATCTTCAGAGCTTTTTCAGAGGGGTATCCCCTTATCGTTTCAGTATAGCATCTGTGGCGCGGCAGTTCAAGCACCCAACTCTGTCTCCCGGCTTTTGCCGCCGCCTGCCGCCTTTTTCTCCATCTTTCCTGCCAAAGACTTTTTTGCCGTGCTGAAATATGCTATACTGATTATAAATATGGCATTCTGCACCGGAATGCCGCGTGTCAGTGTAAAAGAGGATAACATGGAAGCATTCAAATATAATGTGCAGCCGGGCCGCTACCGGCATTTCAAGGGCAACGAATACGAAGTGCTGGGCATGGCCCGCCACAGCGAGACCGAAGAGGAAATGGTGGTGTACCGCGCCCTGTACGGGGAACGCGGGCTTTGGGTGCGTCCTGCCGCCATGTGGTGCGAGACCGTGGAGCGGGACGGCAAAGTGCAGCCGCGCTTTGTGCGCATTGAGGAGTGAACCGGCAGTTTTTGCCGATGGGATAAAACGGAGGGTGATACTTTTGTACAGTGAACAAAAACAGGCGCTTGCCGCCGAACTGAGCTTCAAGCATCCGGCAGTGCTGGCTGTCAGCGGTTCCGCAGGCAGCGGCAAGACCGCTCTGCTGGCCGCGCTGCTGCCGGTGCTCAAGAGCCGCGGGCTGAAGGTGGGTGTGATCCGCGAGGCTGACGATCTGCGCCTGCCCGCCGAGGCCGACCGCCTGCATGAGGCCGGTGCCGAGGGTGTGGCCGTGTTTACTGCCGGGCGCTATCTGCTTACCGAGCAGTTCCGCCTGAACGAGCAGGACCTGCTGGCTTTGTTCGAGCGCCACGGCTACGACCTTGTACTGCTGGAAGGCTTTGGCGACAGCGGCTGGACCAAGATCGAGGTGGTGCGCAGCTCGGTCAGCCCGGTGGGCACCGCGTTCCAGCCCATGGCCATCGTGGGCGATGTGCCGGGCGCTGATTTTGCACTGGACGATCCTGCTGCTCTGGCAGACTGGATCGAGAACCAGATGTCGTCCCTGTAACGGAGGTTCTGCATGAAACTCATCCGTACCGAAGACGCTGTCGGGCAGGTGCTCTGCCACGACATCACACAGATCATTCCCGGCCAGTTCAAGGGAGCACGCTTCCGCAAAGGGCACATCGTCCAGCCGGAGGATATCCCCGTGTTGCTCTCCATTGGCAAAGAGAATCTCTATGTCTGGGAGAAGCGCCCCGGCATCCTGCACGAGGACGAAGCCGCTGCCCTTTTGTACAAGGCAGCGGCGGGCCGCAACATCCACGGCACTGAGCCGAAGGAAGGCAAGATCGAACTGGTTGCCGACTGCGACGGTCTTTTGAAGATCGACCGCGCCGCCCTGCTGGCCGTGAACCGCACACCCCAAATGATGATCGCTACCATCCACGGCGACCTGCCCGTGAAAAAGGGCCAGAAGCTGGCCGGCACCCGCATCATCCCGCTGGTGATCGAGCAGGAGAAGATGGATGCCATGCAGGCCGCAGCAGGCAGCGAACCCATCCTGAACGTGCTGCCTTTCCACCCGAAAAAGTTTGCGGTCATCACCACCGGCAGCGAGGTATTCAAGGGACGCATCGAGGACAGATTCACCCCCATTCTGGTGGGCAAGCTGGCCGAATACGGCTGCGAGATGACCTATCACAAAACCTGCGACGACGACCCCGCCGGGATCACCGCCGCCATTCTGGAAGCAAAGGCCGCAGGCTGCGAGATGATCTTTACCACCGGTGGCATGAGCGTAGACCCCGACGACCGCACGCCGCTTGCCATCAAGAACACCGGTGCCGAGATCATCACCTATGGCGCACCGGTGCTGCCGGGTGCCATGTTCCTTGTGAGCTATCTGGACGGTGTGCCGGTGTGCGGCCTGCCCGGCTGCGTGATGTACGCCAAGCGCACCATTTTTGACCTGCTTCTGCCGCGCCTGCTGGCCGATGACCCCATCACTGCCGAGGACATTGCCCGGCTGGGCGAGGGCGGGCTGTGCTTAGGCTGCGCCGAATGCCACTGGCCCAACTGCGGCTTCGGGCATTGCTGAAACCCTCTCAGTCAAAGCCTTACGGCTTTGCCAGCTCTCCCAAAGGGGAGAGCTTTATCAAGGTAAAAATTATGAGCGAAACAAAACTTTCTCATTTTGATGCGTCCGGCAGCGCCGTGATGGTGGATGTGAGCGAAAAGCCCGTCACTGCACGGCAGGCTGTGGCCCGCGGCATCATCACTATGAATGCGGCAGCCTTTGCCGCTGTTCGGGACGGCACCGCCCAGAAGGGCGACGTGCTGGGCGTGGCCCGCATTGCAGGCATCATGGCGGCCAAGCGCACCAGCGAGCTGATCCCCCTGTGCCATCCGCTGCCGCTGAGCAAGCTGACTGTGGATTTTCACCTTCTGCCCGAACAGCAGGCCGTAGAGGCCGTGTGCACCGCCAGGACCATCGGCGTGACCGGCGTGGAAATGGAAGCTCTGACCGGCGTTTCTGCCGCGCTGCTCACCATCTACGATATGTGCAAGGCCGTGGATAAGGGCATGGAGCTGGGCGAGATCCACTTGGTCGAGAAGACCGGCGGCAAGAGCGGGCACTATGTGCGGGCCGAGGGCGGCTATGTTTGATGCATACGGCCGCAATATCCACTATCTACGCCTTTCGGTCACCGACCTGTGCAACCTGCGCTGCCGCTACTGTATGCCGGACGGCGTGCCAAAGCTGGCTCACGAAGATATTCTGACCTATGAGGAATTTCTGCGGCTGGCTGCGCTGTTCGCCCAGTGCGGCATCGACACGGTGCGCATCACCGGCGGTGAACCGCTGGTGCGCCGGGGCGTGGAACAACTGACGGCGGGCCTGAAAGCCATTCCCGGCATCCGCCGCGTTGCCCTTACCACCAACGGCGTGCTGCTGGCCCAGAAGCTGCCCGCCCTGCTGGCGGCGGGCCTTGACAGCGTGAACATCAGCCTTGACACCTTGCACCCGGAGACCTTCCGGCGCATCACCGGCAAAGACGAGCTTGCCGCCGTGCAAAACGGCATCCGGGCGGCCCTTGCCAGCGGCATTCCGGTCAAGCTGAACTGTGTGCCGCAGCCCGGCGTGAACGAGGGCGAGCTGGAAAGCCTTGCTGCCTTCGCACAGGAGCATCCGCTGCAGGTGCGCTTTATTGAGATGATGCCCATTGGCTTTGGTGCCGGGCTGCCCGGCCTTTCCGGCCCGGAACTGCTGGAGCGCTTTTACCGCCGCTGGCCGCAGCTGCAGCCGGTGACCGGTGCGGCCTTTGGCGATGGGCCGGCGGTGTATTATTCTGCGCCCGGCTGGCGCGGCAGCATTGGGTTGATTGCTGCCGTGCACGGCAAATTCTGCGCTTCCTGCAACCGGGTGCGGCTGACAAGTCAGGGCTTTCTGCGTCCGTGCCTTGCCAGCGAATCCGGCACCGACCTGCGTGCTCTGCTGCGCAGCGGCGCGGACGACGCGGCCCTTCTGCAGGCCATTCAAAACACGATTCTGGCAAAACCCCGGGAACATCACTTCGGCCAAGGCTCCATGCCCGCCACACGAGGGATGTACCGGATCGGAGGATAACACAAATTTATGGGTAAAATTCTGGCTATCTGCACAAGCCCCCGGCGCGGCACCTTGAAAATGCCGGTGCCGTCCGCTGTTCTCACCCCGGAGTGGGGTATTGTGGGCGATGCCCACGGCGGCAGCTGGCACCGGCAGGTCAGCCTGCTGAGCGCGGAAAAAATTGAATCTTTCCGTCAAAAGCTCTGGGTGGACTACGGTGCCTTTGGCGAAAATCTGGTGGTGGAAGGGTTCGATCTTGCCACCCTGCCGGTGCCCAGCTTTTTTGCCATTGGGGATGCCGTGCTGGAAATGACCCAGATCGGCAAGGAGTGCCACAGCGACTGCGCCATCCGCCGGCAGACCGGCGACTGCATCATGCCGCGGGAGGGCGTGTTCGCACGGGTGGTAAAAGGCGGCACCATCCACACCGGCGACGAGCTGAAGCTGCTGCCCACCCCGGCAGACCTGCCCCTGCGCGCGGCGGTGATCACCCTTTCCGATAAGGGCAGCCGCGGCGAACGGGAGGACAAAAGCGGCCCGCTCATTGTGGAGATGCTCACCGCCACAGGCTACAAGGTGGAAGAAACGCTGCTTCTGCCGGACGATGCCGCCCAGCTCAAAACCCAGCTGCTGCGCCTTGCGGATGCCCGTCAGGTGAACCTGATCCTCACCACCGGCGGCACCGGCTTTGCACCTCGGGATATCACCCCGGAGGTGACTTTGAGCGTAGCCGAACGCAACGCGCCCGGCATTGCCGAGGCCATGCGGTACCATAGCCTTACCATCACACCGCGCGGGATGCTCAGCCGCGGTGTCAGCGTGCTGCGCGGCAAGACCCTGATCGTGAACCTGCCGGGCAGCCCTAAGGCCGTAAAAGAAAACCTCGAGTACATCCTGCCCAGCCTTGCGCACGGCATCCGCCTTGCCGCCGGGCTGGACGGCGAATGCGCCCGGAAGTAAAAAAGTATCCCGGTGGGCGGCACCGCATCCTGTACCGTATCAAATGCAAAGATTCATTTTAAAAACAGGAGCGCTTATCATGAACAACACTAAAATTTCCCGCCGCAGCTTTCTGGCTGCTGCCGGTATCGCCGGTGCCGCTGCGGCCCTGACCGCCTGCGGCTCCTCCGCTTCCAGCACTGCATCTTCCGTGGCAGGCTCTGCCGCTGCTTCTTCTGAAGCTACCGGTGGATCCATGGAGCTGATCGTGTTTGCCGCCGCATCCCTCACCGAGACCCTCACCGCCATCGGCGAGATCTACTCTGCCGAGAACCCCGGCGTGACCTTCAGCTTCAACTTCGACTCCTCCGGCACCCTCAAGACCCAGATCCAGGAAGGCGCGGACTGCGACCTGTTCATCTCCGCCGGTCAGAAGCAGATGAACCAGCTGGACAGCACCGCTTCCGCCGATGTGAACACCGAAGGACTGGACTTCGTGGACAGCGATTCCCGCGCGGACCTGCTGGAGAACAAGGTCGTTCTGTGCGTGCCCGAGAATGGCGATAAGGGCATCGACAGCTTCGATTCTCTGGCCGAGCACCTCAAGGCCGGGGACATTCTGTTCTGCATGGGCAACAGCGATGTGCCCGTGGGCCAGTACACCCAGAAGATCCTTGCCTACTACGATCTGGACGAGGAAGCACTGGCCGCAGCCGGTGTCATCACCTACGGCTCCAACGTCAAGGAGGTCACCACCCAGATCACCGAAGCCAGCGTGGATGCCGGTGTCGTGTACTGCACCGATGCCTACAGCGCAGGCCTGACCCCCGTGGATGAGGCCACCAAGGAGATGTGCGGTCAGGTGATCTACCCTGCCGCCGTGCTGAAGGCCGCCCCCAACGCCGAGGCTGCCAGGGAGTTTCTGGCCTATCTGCAGACCGACCGCGCCGCGACCGTGTTCGAGAGCGTGGGCTTCACCGCACTGTAAATTCGTTGTTTTTCAGAGCTTCCCCTCCGGGGGAAGCCTTTTTATTCGGAGGTATCATTTATGGACTGGTATCCCCTTTGGAACAGCCTGCGCATCGCCCTCGTCAGCTGCGCGGCGGTGTTCTTCCTTGGCATTTTTGCCGCCTACTATATTGCCAAGCTGCCGCGCACTGTCAAAGGCGCGCTGGACGTGGTGCTCACCCTGCCCATGGTGCTGCCGCCCACGGTGGTGGGCTATTTTCTGCTGCTTTTGTTCGGCGCAAAGCGGCCGCTGGGTGCCTTTTTCATGGAGCATTTCGGCGTGAAGCTGGTCATGAACTGGTACAGTGCCATCTTTGCATCCATCGTGGTGGCCTTTCCGCTGATGTACCGCACGGCGCGCGGCGCGTTTGAAAGCTTTGACGAAACGCTGGCATGGTCGGCGCAAACGCTGGGCCAGTCGGACGTGTGGATCTTCTGGCGGGTGCGGATGCCCTGCTGCCGTCAAGGCATTCTGGCCGGCACGGTGCTGGCCTTTGCCCGCGCGCTGGGCGAGTACGGTGCCACCAGCATGATCGCAGGCTACACCCCCGGCAAGACCGCCACCATTGCCACCACCGTGTACCAGCTGTGGCGCACCAACGACGAAGCCGGTGCCATGCGCTGGGTGCTGGTGGATATCGTGATCTCGGCAGTGGTGCTGCTGGCCGTGAATCTGCTGGAGAAAAAACAGAAAGCAAGTGGCCGCGCATGAGTCTTGAAGTGAACATTACCAAAAAGCTGGATGGCTTTATCCTTCACGCCAACTTTGCCGCGCGCAGCACCGCCACAGCCATTCTGGGCGCATCCGGCTGCGGCAAAAGCATGACCCTGCGCTGCATTGCCGGTATCGTAAAGCCGGATGCGGGCCGCATCGTACTGGACGGCCGGGTGCTGTTTGACAGCGCCCAGCACATCGACCTGCCGCCGCAGCAGCGCGGCGTGGGCCTGCTGTTCCAGAACTACGCACTGTTCCCCAACATGACCGTGGAGCAGAACGTGCTCTGCGGCCTGAAAGCCGAAAAAGACAAGGCCGCCCGCAAGGCCCGCTGCGCCGAAATGCTGCAGGCCATGCGGCTGGAATCCCTTGCCAAGCGCTACCCGGCCCAGCTTTCCGGCGGGCAGCAGCAGCGCACCGCGCTGGCACGCATCCTTGTGGGCAGGCCCAAAATTCTGATGCTGGACGAGCCGTTCAGTGCGCTGGACAGCTACCTGCGCGAGGAAGTGGAGGGCGAAGTGGGCAGCCTGCTGGCCGGGTTTGGCGGCACGGTGCTGCTGGTCACCCACAACCGTGACGAAGCCTACCGCCTGTGCCGGGATATGATCGTGATGGATAGCGGGCAGGTGCTGCGCACCGGCGGCACCAAAGAGGTGTTTGCAGACCCGCAGAGCACCACCGCCGCACGGCTGACCGGCTGCAAGAACATTCTGTCCTGTACCCGCGTGGATGCCCACACCGTGCGCCTGACCGGCTGGGATGCGCCCCTTCACCTTGCCGCCGAGGTGCCGGAAACCTGCACCGCCGTGGGCATCCGCGCCCACGACTTTGCCCCCTGCGCACCAGCTGCGCCGAACGCTCTGCCGGTGCAGCTGAACTCCACCAGCGAGAATCCCTTTGACTGGAACCTGATCTTTACCGCGCCGGACGGCACCACCCGCCTGTGGTGGAAGGTGAGCAAGACGAACCTGACCGCTGCGTCGCCGGAGGCACCGGCGTTTCTGGGCACTGCACCGCAGAACATCATGCCGCTGGGGTGACGGACAGCACGCCGGGGATTTTCTTCAGCGCTTCCTGATCGGCCTTGTTCAGGTCCTTGACCGCGAACCGCAGTCGGATCATGCAGTGTGCCACGCTGGAAATGTTCTCGGTGCCGCCCACCAGCTGAACCACTTCCGCAGCAGGTTCTGCTTGGCCTGCTCGGTGGGCGCGAAGTTGTATTTTGCCAGCACGCCCACCGCCTGCCGGTTGAACTCCTCCGGATAGGGGGAATCCAGATCGTAGGTACGCAGTCCGGCTTCCACATGGCCCACCGGGATGCGCAGGTAAAAACAGGCCAGCGCCGCCGCACCTTATCCACAAGCTCACTATTATATGCGCCAAACTCGGAATTGTGCAGGTCGGAAAGCACCACCATCCGGCTGGGCCTGCGGTCTGCCCCGCAAACTCCGGCTGTGCAGGGCCGTTTTTCTGTGGTATACTGGTACTGGAAGCAGCCCGCCGCTGCGGGCACTTTTTTTGAAAAGCATTCACGCAAACTTCACAGCTTTTTTTTATTCTTGCTGTATGATATTCTGGTCAAGAAGTCTATTATTGAGGAAGGTGTCTGTATTATGGCTAAGATCCTGATCGTTGACGATGAGCCGCGCATCCGCGAGCTGATCCGCGAACATTTACAATATTCCGGTTATATCTGTGAAGAAGCCGCTGACGGCACAGCTGCGCTGACCCAGCTTTCCGGCGGAGCCTTCGATCTGGTCATTCTGGACCTGATGATGCCGTTCATGGACGGTATGACCTGCCTGCGGGAGATGCGCGCCCGCCACATCAACACGCCGGTCATCATCCTGACCGCCCGCGGCGAGGAATACGACAAGCTGGCCGGCCTGGAGAGCGGTGCCGACGACTACGTTGTCAAGCCCTTCTCTCCCCGTGAGCTGGTAGCCCGTGTCAAGGCCGTGCTGAACCGCACCATGCCCAAGCCCGCCGCTGCCTCCGACACCATGACCTTTGGTGAGCTGACCATCGACACGGCCAGCCACACGGTGCGCGTTTCCGGCGAGGAGGTGGCCCTGACCCCCAAGGAGTTCGACCTGCTGGTGTTTCTTGCTTCCAACAAGGGCATCGCCCTCAGCCGTGAAAAGATCCTGCAGAAGGTGTGGAACTACGACTACTTTGGCGAGGACCGCACCGTGGATACCCATGTCAAAATGCTGCGGGGCCATCTGGGCAAGTGCCGCAGCTACATTGCTACCGTGTGGGGCATCGGCTACAAATTCGACCCCGACGCAACGCGCTGATAAAGGAGCGGAGGATTCATGCGGCACCATCACTCCCCCGGCATCCGCGGCCAGCTGATGTGGTTTTTGTGTTGTATCTGTCTGTTCCTGCTGGCACTGGTGTGGTTTCTGTCCACCCAGCTGCTGGAACCGCTGTACACCAAGCACATTGAAAAACAGCTGACCACTCAGGCAGAAAGCATCACCGCCGAGCTGGACAAGGCTATTGCAAACGGCGAAGCCCTTTCGGCATGGTCTTTTGGCCATCTTACGGTCAACACCGCGTTTTTTGACCGGCTTGCCACCCAGCTGTACGCCAGCGGTTCGCTGAACAGCTTCTGTGTGGATATTTCCGATACCACCATGCGCACGATCTATAAGATTGAGAACCAGTCCTACTGCAACCTGCACGAAACGCTGCTCTCGGATTCCGCCAACAACGATATGATCGTTTCCACCGCTGTGGCCATGCGCAAGAAATGCCGCACCACCGGCGGCTTTGTGCAGACCCTGAATCCGCCGCGGCTCTCCGGCTCGGCACAGCTGCTGGTAGGGCGCAACACCTCCGGCGGCGAGTACACCGTTCTGGTCACTACCAGCCTTGTGCATGTGGCTGAAGCCGGCAAGGTGCTGAGCACCGTGCTGCCCATGGCAGCGGCGCTGATCTTTGCCTTTGCCATGACGGCGGCATGGCTGTTCAGTGAGTGGTTCACAAAGCCGCTGCGCCAGCTTTCCAGCGCTGCCCGCCAGATGGCCATGGGCAACTATGCCGTGCAGGTGGATACCCGCCGCAGCGATGAGCTGGGCGATCTGGCCCGGGACTTCAACCACATGGCAAGCGAGGTGCAGCATTCTTCGCAGATGCAGCGCGACCTGCTGGCCAACGTCTCCCACGACCTGCGCACCCCGCTGACCCTTATCAAGGGCTATGCCGAGACGGTGCGCGACATTACCGGCGACGACAAGGCCCACCGCGATGAGCAGATGAACATTATCGTGGACGAGACCGACCGCCTGACCGCACTGGTCTCCAGCGTGATGGAGCTGAGCAAGGTGACCAGCGGTGCCGACAAATGCGAGCGCGTGCACTTTGATATGGGCCAGCTGTGCGACGAGGTGAGCGAACGGTACGATGCCATCTGCGCCCAGAACGGCTGGCAGCTCCAGCTGGAGCTGCCGGACGAGGAACTGCCCGTTTACGCAGACCCCAACATGATGCAGCGCGCACTGCATAACCTGCTGGGCAATGCCATGCACCACATCGGCAAAGACGGCATCTTCATCCTGCGGGCCCAGCGCTGCACCGAGGGCGTGCGGGTAGAGGTGGAGGACCACGGTCCCGGCATCTCTGCCGACGACCTGCCCTATATCTTTGATCGGTACTACCGCTCCCGTTCGGATGCCGGCAAGCAGGGCACCGGTCTGGGCCTTTCCATCACCAAGGCCATCTTCCAGCAGCACGGCTTCCGCTTTGGTGTACAGAGTGCCATCGGCATGGGCACTACGTTCTGGTTCATCATGAACGACCTGCCCGCCAATGCAGCCGAGATGGCCGGGCAGGAATAATCAGGAATAATTTTAAAGCCGGGATGACCGTGTGGTCGTCCCGGCTTTTGCTTTTTCTATAGAGCATCGTTTCTGCCCGCAATACTGCGGCCATTCCAAATGATTTACTGGCTGGAATCTGCTGTGCGATAAATTCCGAATGTATTATCCGGTGCGGGCATTTCCACCCGGGAGGCACGATCATTCACAGCCCACATCATCCAGCCCATTGCAGCCAGTGCCGCCAGAATGATGATCCATTTGACAAAATTCGGCAGTTTTTTCATAGAAGATCCTTCAAATCCATTTTATACTTCATTTTATATTTTCCGTTTTTATTCCGGTCTGCAAAGCTTCCGTGCACATCTGAGCAGCTCTTCGGCCTGCTGGCTGTCCAGCTGCTTCACCCATGCACCGCGCGCTGCTGCGCCCTCGCCGGTGCTGCCCGCTTCGGCAAAGCTGGCAAGGTCGGAGTCGGTGCGGCTCTGCCAGGGCGAAAAGCCTTCCGGTGCAATGTGGGCTCCCAGACGGCAGTCCAGCACAGCCGTTTTACCGGTGGGCCTCCATGGCCTGCCCAGAAACACCGTGCCCGCCGGGCAGTTGTCCGAGACAAAGTCGCAGTCCCAGAACACAAACCCGAGGCCATCGGCACGGCCCGAGGGAGCCGTGACGTAGCTTGCAGGCAGGTGGTTGTTCACGGTGCGGATGGTGCACTGCTCAAACAGAGCGTCCGCGCCGCCAAAAATAAAATCGATATCTCCCGCGATCTCGCAGTGCCGGTAATACTGGGCCGTCGGGCGGCGGGGCGCAAAACGGCCCGGGCCAAGGAAGCCATCCTTCTCCCGCTCCTTCTCCGGCAGAGGGGCGCAGAACAGCGTATCCTGATTGCTCAGCAGCCGCACATTCTCAAAGAGGGTGTGAGAGCAGTCCACATAAGCCGCCACGGCCTGCCCCACCTTTGCCCCGGGGCCGGCATCGTTTTCAATGGTCAGGTCCCGCACCCGCAGTTCTATCCCCCGGAAAAACGCGGTATAGCTGCGGAAGGTGTGGGTGGGCCTGCCGTCCGGGTGCGGCAGACTGCCGCCGTCGCCCCACACGATGCGGGTGCTTTCCATGCCTGCGCCGATCAGGGTGATATCCTGTTTTTCGCACACCAGCTTTTCGCGGTAAACTCCCGGGCCAATGCGGATCTCTGCTGCGCAGGCATAAGGTACGGCCAGCACCGCTTCGGACACCGAAGCAAAATCGCCGCTGCCATCCTGCGCTACGGTTATGGTAAGCATATTTCTGTCCTCCCGTTTTGTTTCTATGCTTCCATAGTATACCTTCTCCTCCGTCGAAAATCAACGAAGTTTGTATGAACATCAAACGCATTTTTCCAGCCGCAGCACCGCTGCCGTAATGTCGTCCGGCCTGCCGGTCTTCTGGGCGCGCACGCGGGCCGTTTCCACCAGCGTCTTTGCAACTTTTTCCGGCGCATCTCCTGCCGCAGCGGAAAGCTCCAGCTGCTTTGTCACCCAGCCCGGACCGTCCACCAGCAGCCCGTCCGAGACCAGCACCGCATAATCGCCCACCGTCAAATGCACCACCCGGCTCTGGCCGTTCACTCCGCCCAGAATGCCCACCGGCAGGCTGGTGTCGCCCACAGCACGCACCCGCCCGCCGTGCACAAGGAAGCCCGGTGCCGCACCGGCCTTGAACAGCCTTGCCGTGCCGGTGTAAAGATCCACGCTGATGAGGTCCAGCGTGGCACCGCTCTCATCCTCACTTTTCAGGGCAAGGGCCACGTTGACCAGCCTTGCCGCCAGCTCTGCGGTAAAGCCCGCCTTGAGCAGCCGGGCCGTCAGCTCGGCGGCAAGGTTGCCATCCACGGCTGCAGGCCTGCCGGTGCCCATGCCGTCGCACAGGATCATCTGCGCTGCCGCCGGGCTGCAGAACTGCTGCACCGCATCGCCGGAAATACTGCCCCGCGCCGCCGCGCCCGCCATGCCGAACACGGCCCGCAGCACAGGCTTTTCGCTGAACAGCAGGGTGGTCATTCCCTTGCAGGAAAGCACCTGCGGCACTTCCAGCGTGCGGCGGCAGATGCGGCCCACCTCCCCGGCCAGCGCGGCCAGCTCCTGCGCCGAGAAGCGGGTGCGCGGCAGCGTGACCGCCGCATGGGTGCGGCCCAGATCATCCAGCGTGACGGCACACTCCTGCGGCGGAGTGCCAAGCTGCGCAAAAAAGTCCGCCACCCGGCCGGATTTATAGGGTTCCGGGTCGCCCGGACGGCCCAGCTGTTCTCCCAACACGCCCAGCGCTTCGGCCACGGCGCTGTACTGCTCGGTCAGGGCAGTGCGCATGGCTTCGGCATGAAGGCGGGCCTCCTTGCGGCTGCGGTACAGCGCAAAGGAGCGGTTTGCCGCTGCGCACAGTGCTGCCGGGTGGATGCACCGGGATAATTGCCCGGGCAATTGAGTCGTTTCCAGCCCGCCGCTGCTTTCCAGCAGAGGGCGCAGTGCTTCCATGCCCTCCAGCGTGGCGGCATACTCCTGCTTCCAGCAGGTATCCCGCCGTCCGCAGTTAAAACAGAGGGTATCATGTGTGTTATCAATTACCCAATGGAAATCCTCACGCCGGTGCGGCAGCGTTTCGTAGACATCGTTCACGGTCTCTGCCAGCGATGCAAGGCTCTGGGACACCTGTTCCAGCCGGGTGGCCGCTGCACTGTACTGCTGCGGCTGGGCCTGCCCTGCCTGCGGCTTTTCTTCCGGCTCCGGCACAAGCCATGCTGCGGGCATGGCCGCTACGGCCGTGATGCCGATGCAGACGTTCAGCAGATATTGAAACGCGCTCCCGGGCGGCTGCACACAGAGTGCACCGGTCACGCAGCCGCCCGCGTAGGCGGCTACCGTTTCCATGCGCCGTCCGGGTGCCAGCACTGCCGCTGCCACCGTGGCACAGGCAAGGCCGGATGCCGCAAAGCTGAGAGCCGGGTCTGCCGCGCATAGCGCAGCGCCCAGCACCGCGCAGGCCGCAAGCGCGGCTTTGGCCTGCCCTTTGCTGCATAAATACAGTTCCAGCGCCGCGCAGACGATCACGCCCGGCAGCAGCTGCCACAGCTGCACACTGCCCAGCGCCGCCGCTGCGGCCGCACCCACCAGAAGCATCCCGGCACCCGGCTTTTCGGGCGCGAACTGCCGCAGACAAAAGCCCATGGCTGCGGCCAGCAGGGCATCTGCTGCACTGTAAAACACCAACTCTGCCCCGCCGCCGCCAAAGGCAAAGCACAGCGCCACACCCACCAGCGTGCCGCAGCCCGCCAGCACCGCCGGGGTCAGTGTTCTGGCACCCATCCACCGCGCTGCCACTGCAGCACCCAGTGCGCACAGCATACAAACACTGCGCAGCGAGAGCGCGCCAAACCCGTGCAGCAGCACACCCAGCGCCGCACCCGCCGCACAGGGGGCAAAGCAGTCCTCTGCAAAGCCCAGCACAAAGCCCAGACCAAAAGGCATCAGTGCACCGTACAGAACGGCCCAGCCGCCCGCAAATCCCACTGCCACAGCCGCCAGCCTGCGCGCTGCCGGGCGCAGCTCCGCCCGCCGTGCCAGCGCTGCCCGCTGTCCATTCTGCCGCCCGACCGCTGCCAGACCCATCCGCTCTGTCATAAAAACTCCCCGCTTTCCGGCGGGGCGTTGTGGTTCTGTTCCCCGCGCTTTCTGCATATACTGTAGCGCGGGCGCGCGGCGATTTTTGGCGCGGTGCAGTGTTCTGCCGCAAACCGGCCCAAAGACGCAAAAAAGCCCTGCAGCGTTCAAAAATGCTGCAGAGCTTTGTGGTTTTATGGCAAAAATCAGCCGTTCAGCTTTTCAATTGCCGCTTTTACGCGGGCAAGGGTGGTTTCACGGCCCATCATGCAGGCAAGGTCGGTGCCGCCGCCGGGGGTGCGCTGCTTGCCAGAAAGGGCAATGCCCAGCGGGTACAGCAGCCAGCCGTTCTTCTTGCCCAGCTCCTCAGCCTTGGCCTTGCAGGCATCGAAGACGGCATCGCGATTGCCAAAATCCAGTGCTTCGTCGCTGAGCACAGGCAGCAGGGCTTCCAGTGCCTCCTTGGCGGTCTCCGGGGTGGTCTTCTGCTTCTTGTTGGCGTACATGCTCACATCGTACTCGGGCATCGCATCAAAGAAATCCAGCTGCTCCGGGATCTCGCCCAGCACTTCGCAGCGGGGCTGCAGGTTTGCGCACAGCAGCTTCTTGTCGATGGAGGTGTGCACGGCCTTGTCGATCCACGGCTCCGCCTTCTTCTGGAACTCTTCCGGGGACAGGCGGCGGATATATTCCGCGTTGATGGCCCGCAGCTTGAGGGGATCGAAGATGGCCGGAGACTTGGAGATGCCGTCCGGAGACCAGATCTTGACCAGCTCCGGCAGGGAGAAGATCTCCTGCTCGGCATACTCGCCCTTGGGGCTCCAGCCCAGCAGGCAGATGTAGTTCAGCACGGCCTCGGTCAGGTAGCCCTTTGCCACCAGATCCTGATAGCTGGCATCGCCGTTGCGCTTGGAAAGCTTATTCTGTGCATCCTTCATGACCGGCGGGCAGTGGATGTAGGTGGGGATCTCCCAGCCGAACGCCTGATACAGCAGGTTATACTTGGGGGTGGAGGACAGATACTCGCTGCCACGGATCACGTGGGTGATGCCCATGAGGTGATCGTCCACCACATTGGCAAAGTTGTAGGTGGGCATGCCGTCGGTCTTGATGAGGATCTGGTCGTCCATCTCGCTGTTGTTCACCTCGATGTGGCCGTACACCACATCGTCGAAGCCGGTCACGCCCTCGCGGGGGATCTTCTGGCGGATAACATAGGGTTCCCCGGCGGCAAGACGCTTTTCCACTTCGTCCTTGGGCAGGTCGCGGCAGCATCCGTCATAGTGGGTCATTTCGCCGTTGGCGCGCTGCTCGGCGTGCAGGGCCTCCAGACGCTCCTCGGTGCAGAAACAATAATATGCCTTGCCCTCGGCCACCAGCTGCTCGGCATACTGCTTGAACATGCCCATGCGCTCACTCTGCACATAGGGGCCCACGGGGCCGCCGATGTCCGGGCCTTCGTCCCACAGCAGACCGGTCTCCCGCAGGGTGTTGTAGATGACATCCACAGCGCCCTCCACATAGCGGCCCTGATCGGTATCCTCGATGCGCAGGATGAAGGTGCCATCCTCGTGCTTGGCCATCAAGTAGGTGTACAGGGCAGTGCGCAGGTTGCCAACGTGCATATAACCCGTAGGCGACGGCGCAAAACGGGTGCGGACTTTATTGCTCGGCATAGAAAAACGCTCCTTTATTCTCATGCAAAAAATTTGCGGATAGCTATGTTTTATTGTACTGATTCTGTGCAATTTTGTCAATGCAGGATAACATCATGCACCCCCGCAAAAAGGGGCTGCTGCATCAAATGCTGTGCAGCAGCCCCTTTTTATAATATTATTCTCCGTCCTTCGGGTCATCCAGATGCTCGCGCCGTTTGCGTGTCAATGCGGCGCACAGCTGCAGCAATGCAAAGCACAGGATGCCGGTAAAAACACCGGTAAAAGCGGCACCGACCCAGTATCCACGGGAAAACCCGATGATCAGCGTAACCGCCACCGCAGCCACCAGAGACCACACGGCATTGGCCGGGGGCGTATCCGAAAAGTGGCGATCCCACAGACCATTGCGCAGACACGCGACACCCGTATAGATGCAGCCGATCATGAATACGACCCACTCTCCGGCGGCCTTGTCCGCAGCCCCGAACACCGTCTGCACGATCCACGCCGCCAGAAGGCTGCCCCACAGCAGCCAGAAGCCATGGCTTTCAATTTTGCGCATGGTCTGCTCCTGCATCTCGTCCAACTGGTTTTTCTTGCTGTATAGTGAAAATTTCATAGTTCATTCCTCCCAGAACAGTTCATCCAGTGTCTTATCCAGAATTTTACAGATACTGCGGCAAAGGTTGATGGTGGGGTTGTACTCCCCTTTTTCAATGGCGTTGATGGTCTGGCGCGAAACCCCTGCCGCCTCGGCAAGCGCGCCTTGCGTCATATCCTTTTCCGCACGGGCGGCCTTTAATTTCAGGTTCTTCGGCATTGATACGCTCCTTTCCTGCCGGGTCGGCATTTGTTTTATCCTCTGGACATATAGTAGCATTTACCATTCTAAATGTCAAGTATATATTACAAAAAGTTTTTATGAGCAGACAAAAAGCACCCCAGCTGTTTTCAGCCGGGGTGCTTTGCGGTTATGATTATTTCAGCACGACTTCGCCGTTTTCACCAGCATCCACCACAAGGGTGCCGCCGGATGCCAGCGTGCCGTCGATCAGGCGCTCGGCGGCGGGGTCTTCCACGGCTTTGCGAATGACGCGGCGCAAATCGCGCGCACCAAACTTGCCGCCCTGACTCTTTTGCACCAGAGCCTTGAGGGCTGCCGGGGTATAGCTGTATGCGATACCCTTGGCCTCCATGCCGGGCTTGTACTCGTCCAGCATCAGGGCCGCGATGCCCTGCAGGGTCTGTTCCGTCAAAGGCTTGAAGGCGATCACTTCATCCACGCGGCCAAGGAACTCCGGGCGCAGGAACTGCGCCAGCGCCTTGCGGGTCTTTTCCTCGCTGAGCTGTTCCTCGCTCTTATTGAAGCCAAGCCCACCGGTGCTCTGGTCGCTGCTGCCGGCGTTGGAGGTCATGCAGATGACCGTGTTGGAGAAGTCCACCGTGCGGCCCTGCGCATCGTTGATCTTGCCCTCGTCCAGAATCTGCAGCAGAATGTTCATCACATCCGGGTGCGCCTTTTCGATCTCATCGAACAGCACCACGCTGTAGGGACGGCGGCGCACCTTTTCGGTGAGCTGGCCGGCCTCCTCGTAGCCCACATAGCCCGGAGGCGAACCGATCATGCGGGACACCGCGTATTTTTCCATATACTCGCTCATGTCCAGACGAATGAGCGGGTCGGGGCCGTCGAACAGCTGATTTGCCAGCTGCTTGACCAGCTCGGTCTTGCCCACGCCGGTGGGGCCCACAAAGATGAAGCTTGCGGGACGGCGGCGGCCGGAAAGGTCGGCGCGGCTGCGCTTGATGGCCTGCGCCACCAGATGCACGGCCTCGTCCTGCCCGATGATCTTCTTTTTCAGCTCACCCTCAAGGTTTGCCAGCTTTGCGAACTCGGTCTCGCGGATTTTCACCGCCGGGATGCCGGTCCACAGCTCGATGACCTTGGCCACATCGTCCATGGTCACCTGGATCTCGCTGGCAGCAGCCTGCTTTGCGGGCAGGTCGGCTTCGAGCTTTGCAATGCGGGTCTTGCGCTCGGCCACGCGCTCGTAGTCGATGGGCTCGTTCACATCCGCATTCTCCATCTCGGCTTCTTCCTGCTTGAGGGCATCCAGCTCCTTCTGCATCCCAAGATACTCGGAAATGACCGGGTGGGCCAGATTGCAGCAGGCGCAGGCTTCGTCCAGCAGGTCGATGGCCTTATCGGGCAGGAAGCGGTCGGTGATATAGCGCTCACTCAGGGTGACAGTGGCAGAAAGCACATCGGCAGGCACCTGCACATGATGGTGCTGCTCGTAGTAGTGCTTGATGCCGTTCATCACAGCAAGGGTATCGGCCACGCTGGGCTCTTCCACCCGCACGGGCTGGAAACGGCGTTCCAGCGCCTGATCCTTCTCGATATACTTGCGGTACTCGTTGAAGGTGGTGGCACCGATGACCTGAATTTCACCACGGGAGAGGGCGGGCTTCAGGATATTGCCCGCGTTCATGGCACCCTCGCTCTCACCGGCAGAGGTGATGGTGTGGATCTCGTCGATGAACAGGATCACGTTGCCTGCGGCCTTCACCTCGCTCAGCAGGCCCTTGACCCGCTGCTCGAACTGGCCGCGGAACTGGGTGCCTGCCACAAGGCTGGTGAGGTCCAGCAGATAAATCTCTTTATCCTTCAGGCCGATGGGCACATCCCCCTTGGCAATGCGCTCCGCAATGCCCTCGGCAATGGCGGTCTTGCCCACACCGGCTTCGCCGATGAGGCAGGGGTTGTTCTTCTGGCGGCGGCTCAAAATCTGGATGGTGCGGTAAATTTCGCGGTCGCGGCCAATGATATCGTCCAGTTTGCCTTCCCGGGCCTTGCGGGTCAGATTCTCGCAATAGGTATCCAAAAATTTGCGCTTAGGCGGCTTTTTGCCGTTTTTGCGGTCGGCCTTTTTGTCGCCATCCTTCTTCTCGTTGCTGGTAAAGCCCAGCGGGAAGGTGGCATTGCTGCCGGGGATCAGATCTTCGTCCATGCTGTCCGGGTCAGCATCCTCGCCGCCGTTCGCCATGTTCATCATCATGGAGAGCGGGTTTACATCGCCCATCTCCTCCATCATGCTTTCCATGCGGTTCTCCATGTTATCAAGATCCTGATCCGACATGCCGAACTGCTTCATCAGATCGTCCACCGGCTTGATGTGCAGCTCACGGGCGCAGTGCAGGCAGTAGCCCTCCTGCTTCATCTGACCATTGTCCATCCGCTGGATGAAGATGATCGCCGGACGTTTCTGGCATCGAATACAGACCATAGTTCCTCCTTTATGCAAAACCCTTTACAGGAAAGGGTTGAAGAGATTGAAGATTTTGTAGTAAAGACTGCTGCTCATCACCGTATCGTTGAGCACATTCAGGTTTCCGCCTGTGATGACGATGATGCCCCACAGGATGCACAGCACCAAATAGATATCCAGCAGCGCCGTGGCACCGCCCACAAGCCAGCCAAGGCCGCGGTTTACCGTGCCAATGACCGGCAGCTTGTTCACAAGGCCCAGCACCGTGACCAGCATACTGACCAGCAGGCGCAAAAGCGCGTAGAACAAGAAGAACAGCACCAGCGTGATCACCGGTGTGAGCAGCGGCTGCAGCACGTTTTCCACAATGGAATCGGCCAGCACCACTGCGTTATCAGCCAGCACAGCGCCAATGGAGCGCTCGCAGGCTGCCACGATGGAAGCGCGGAAAGAAGCAGGCAGGAAGCCCGCATACTTTTCCGCAATGCCGGAAAGGTCTACCGCACCGCCCGCAGCAATGTTTGCTGCGATCTGGGTGCGGAAGCCGCCTGCCAGCATGTGTTCGAACACCCAGCCGGCGCAGGCAGCGGAAAGCTCCTTGGCCCCCAGCAGACTGAACAGGTTGCCCACCAGCTGCACAATGGACGAAAGAAAGCCCTTGCGCGCATAGCGCACCACCAGAATGATCCATGCTGCCGTGCATATGATATCAAAAAGAAATGACGGATTCTTGAACATACCTTGTTTTCCCTGTTATTTTTATCACTTTCCCCGCAAGAGTGCTATTTACGCATGATCTTCTCACCCAAAAATCACTGTCCGCTGGAAGCTGTCTGCTCCGGCGGTGTGACCACCTGCACCGTGTTGCCGCTGAGCACCATGATCTTCTTGCCCTCGATCAGCGCCCGGGGCCGGGCCGAAAGCGGCTGGCTCCACTGGAACTCGCCCACACTGTTGAAGCGCTCCACTGTGCTGTCGGTGAGCAGGTAGAAGCCGTCGTTCTTTGCCCGGATGATCTGGCTGGCCGAGAGCACGCTGCCGCTGTAACCCACGGTCAGCTCCCCGTCCAGCAGCACCGCCGTGCTGGTCTGGCCATTGCTCAGCAACAGGGCCGCACCGTTACCGGTGTTGGACACGCTGACGAGGGTGCCGCCGCCAAAATCGTAGCTGGCGCGTTCGCCTGCGCTGCCGCCGCTCGTGTTGTACAGCACAGCGCGGTTCTCATAAAGCACCAGCAAAAAGCCGTTGGACATCCAGCCCATCCACTGGGGCACACTGTTCTCGGAGCCAATGCATACCGGGTCGCCCTGCGAGAGGGGCAGTACATAAAGGTTCGTGGTCAGCTGGCCGCCCACCGCCGATACAGCGGCCACGGCAAGGCGGCGGCTGTCCGGCGCAAAGGCCATGCGCAGCGGGGTGCCCTGCTCACTGGTCAGGTTCCACACCAGCTGCTGCTGCATACTGGAATTGTAAACGGTCAGCTTTGCCACGCTGTCGGTGCTGTCGGTCACAACAGCCACCTGTCCGGCATCTGCCATGGCGCACAGCGAGATGGTGCTGTCCATGGTTTTTGTATAAAGGTTCTGGGTGCGGCTTTCCACCCGAAGCTCATTGCCGGAGCGGTTGTACAGCACAAAGCGGGTCTTGCCTGCAGCAATGGCCGGGCGGGCATAGCCGCTCTGGATGCTGTTCAAGCGGGTGCCGCCAAGACTGTATACCACGCAGCTGTCGCCGCCCATCTCCACAAAGCTGCCAGACATCTGCGCCACCGCATCCGGGTCGGTGATGCCGGTCTGCTGCGGCCAGCCTGCGGCTGGTGCCAGCGCGATGACGGCAGTATCCACAAGGTCTTTTGCGCGCGCAATGGAAGACCCCACTGCGCCGGTGGCAAACAGGACAAGGATGGTCAGCACCGCTACGATGATGACGGTGCGGCGGATGCGCCGTGTGCGCACCCGGGCCCGGGCGGCTTCCAGATATTCGACGCGTCCGGCAGAAAGCGTCTCTCCTTCGGCGGAATGTCCGCCGCGGCGAATTTTGCTCATGAATGGTTCTCCTTACAGATCATACTCCACACACTTCAAAAACAGGCCCTTGGCGGGCAGAGTCGGCCCGGCGCGGCTGCGGTCACGGCTTTCCAGAATGGCGGGAATTTCCGCCGGGTCCAGCCGGCCTGCGCCCGCTTCGCACAAAGTGCCCGCCAGAATGCGCACCATGTTGTACAGGTAGCCGTCGGCGGTCACTTCAATGTCGATCTCGTCCCCCTTGCGGGTAACATGACAGTCCGTGATGGTGCGCACGGTATCGCCATGGGCTGCAGCGGAAGAGCCCGCCGCACACAGGGCCAGAAAATCGTGCCTGCCCACGAACTGCTGCGCCGCCGCCTGCATTCTGGCTTCGTCCAGATGCCGGGGCACCCGGGTGTAATAAGCCGCGTCAAAAGGCGAGTCGATGGGGTGGTTGTGGATGCGGTAGAGATAGGTTTTGGTATGGGCCGCGTACCGGGCATGGAAATCCTCCGGCACCACCTGCGCGTCCAGCACCCGGATGTCCGGCGGCAGATGTTGGTTGAGCGCCAGCGGGAGCTTTGCCGCCGGGATGCGGGTATCGGCGTGGAAGTTGAGCTTGAAGCCCAGCGCGTGCACCCCTGCATCGGTGCGGCTGCAGCCCTTGATATCGGGGCGGCTACCCAGCACGGCCTGCAGCGCATCCTGAAAGGTTTGGGTCACGCTGCGGCCATTGGGCTGCACCTGAAAGCCGCAGTAGTTCGTGCCGTCGTAGGCAAGGGTAAGTAAAAAGTTCTGCATGGAACTCCTTCCGTCACGGCTTTGCCGTGCCACCTCCCTCAAAGAGGGAGGCTATAAGGCCCCCTCCCTGAGGGGGCTGTCGCCGAAGGCGACTGGGGGAGTTTTAAAAATTCGGGAACACCAGCCGGGAGGCAAGGATCACTGCAAAGCAGGCGATGCACACGGCAAGGTCGATATAATCCTGCTTTTCGCAGCGCAGCACCTTCAGGCGGGTGCGGCCGTCGCCGCCCCGGTAGCAGCGGCATTCCATGGCCATGGCCAGCTCGTCCGCGCGGCGGAAGGCCGAAATGAACAGCGGGATGAGCACCGGCACCAAGGCTTTTACCCGGTCGGTCATCTTGCCGGTATCCAGCTGGGCACCGCGGGCCTTCTGGGCGTTCATAATTTTGTCCGTCTCCTCAATGAGGGTGGGGATGAAGCGCAGGGCAATGCTCATCATCATCGCCAGCTCGTGCACCGGGAAGTGCAGTTTGCCCAAGGGCTTGAGCAGCTGCTCAATGGCATCTGTGAGCACGATGGGGCTGGTGGTGTAGGTGAGCAGGCTGGTGCCCGCGATGAGCGCCATGACGCGCACTGCCATCAGCACAGCATAGCGCACACCCTCGGCATAAATGGTCAAAAACCAGATGTGCACCAGCGGTTCGCCCTCGCCTGACACAAAGAACAGGTTCAGCACCGCTGTGAAGATCACGATGGGCAGGATAGGCTTCAGGCTCTTCAGGATCATTTTGCCGGGAATTTTTGCCACCTTGTACATTGCTGCAAGGAACAGAATGGAAAGGGCAAGGCCCAGCGGATTGGAAGCTGCAAACAGCAGCACGATATAGGCGATGGTCAGCACCAGTTTCAGGCGCGGGTCGAACCGGTGCACCAGACTGTTGCCTGGGAAGTGCTGGCCAATGGTGATATCTCTCAGCATCCGGCAGCGCCTCCTTCCTTCTTTGCTTCCCGCGGGAGCACAAGGCTCTCACCTGCCTCCCGGCGGCGCTTGGCCTCCAGGATCATCTTGACCGCATAGGGGATGGTGTACACATCAGCGGGCACATCCACGCCCATCTCCCGCAGCTTGAGGAAGATCTTCGTCACCTGCGGCACGGAAAGCCCCAGCTCCAGCAGCTCCGGAGCGCGGGCAAAGACTTTTTCCACGGTGTCGTACATGGCAATTTTCTTGTTGCTCATCACCAGAACGCGGTTGGCGTACTTGGCAATGTCCTCCATGCTGTGAGACACCAGCAGCACAGTGGTGCCGGTCTTTTTGTGGTACTCCTTCACCTCGCTGAGGATGTCGTCCCGTCCCTCCGGGTCAAGGCCCGCAGCAGGCTCGTCCAGCACCAGAATGCGGGGCTTCATGGCCATAACGCCCGCCACGGCCACCCGGCGCTTCTGGCCGCCGGAAAGCTCAAAGGGACTGCGCTCCAGCAGGGCCGGGTCAAGGCCGACAAAATCGGCGGCTTCATGCACGCGGCGGTCGATCTCGGCTTCGTCCAGACCCATGTTCCTGGGGCCGAACGCGATATCTTTATAACAGGTCTCCTCGAACAGCTGGTACTCCGGGTACTGGAACACCAGACCGGTGAGGAAGCGGAAGTCCCGGATCTTCTCCGGATCTTCCCACAGGTCGCGGCCATCGATATAAATTTTGCCGCTGGTAGGCTTGTTCAGGCCGTTCATGTGGGTAATGAGGGTGCTCTTGCCGGAGCCGGTGGCCCCGATGATGCCCACAAAGTCGCCCTCTTCCACCGTAAAGCTCACGTCGTCCAGCGCAGTGACCGCATTGGGCATGCCGGGGTTGTAGACGTAGCTCAGATGTTCTACTTTGATGATATCTGCCATTTGCGTCTGCCCCCCTTACTGCAAAAGCTCGTACAGAGCCTGTGCGCATTCGCCGGTGTCGATGATGCCCTCCGGCATCGGGATGCCGGCCTTCACCAGCTCGTCCCGCAGCTCTGCAGCCTGCGGCACATCCAGATGCAGGGAGCGCACCTTCTCGGTCTGGCTGAACACCTCTTTGGGGGTGCCCTCCATCACCACATGGCCCTTGCTCATCACCAGCACACGGTCTGCCTGCGCAGCTTCCTCCATGTAGTGGGTGATGGACACCACGGTGATGCCCATGTTCCTGTTCAGGTAGTGGATGGTCTGCATCACCTGCTCACGGCCCCGGGGGTCCAGCATGGCGGTGGCTTCGTCTAATATCAGGCAGTCCGGCCGCATGGCAACAACGCCTGCAATGGCAACGCGCTGCTTCTGGCCGCCGGAAAGGTTGTGGGGTGCGCGCTCGCGGTACTCATAGATGCCAGCCATCTTCATGGAGTCGTCCACGCGGCGGCGCATCTCTTCGGGCGGCACACCGAGGTTTTCCAGTGCAAAGGCAACGTCTTCCTCCACCACGGTGGCAACGATCTGATTGTCCGGGTTCTGGAACACCATGCCCACGGTCTGGCGGATATCATAGATCTTGTCATCATCTGCGGTGTCCAAGCCCTCCACGTAGACCTTGCCGCTCTCCGGCAGCAGGATAGCGTTGAAGTGCTTTGCCAGCGTGGACTTGCCGCAGCCGTTGGCACCCAGCACGGCCACGAATTCGCCGCGCTTTACTTCCGTTGAGACACCGTCCAGTGCGTAAACCGGCTGGTCGCTGTCGTAGCGGAATTTCAGATTTTGTGCTGTTAAAATCGTCTCTTCCATTTGTGTTTCTCTTTCTGGTGGTGCGCCCCTCTGAAAGGGGCTGTACCCCATCCTTGGATCTTCTTCATTTTTTCAGGAAGGCTGCCTTTGGGCGGCCCCTCCCGTGAAAATGCGTTTGGAGCGGCCCGCAGGCCGCGACAAACGCAAAATTAAAAATCTATTTTCCGCTGAATATGGCCAGAGCAAAGCGGAGGCCATTTCAATCGTTTCGGCTTATTTATTCTTCCCAGATGGCGGTTGCGCCGCAGGGCACCACGCCGCCGGTGGCAGAGACCGGAAGGCCGATCTCGTCGCAGGAGGTCTCGCCGCCAAAGCGGGGCACCAGCGTGGTCTTGAGCATATATTCCATGACCGCCGGGGACAGGCCGGTGGTGTAGCTGTTCACTGCAAAAAACAGCGGTGTATCGCTCAGTACCTCTTCGCACTGGCTGATGAGGTCGTAGATGCAGTCCTCCAGCTTCCAGATCTCACCGCCGGGACCGCGCCCGTAGCTGGGCGGGTCCATGATGATGCCGTCGTAGGTGTTGCCGCGGCGTTTTTCGCGGGCAACGAACTTGGCACAGTCGTCCACCAGCCAGCGGATTGGCCGGTCGGCAAGGCCGCTTGCCGCAGCATTGTCCTTACCCCACGCCACGATGCCCTTGGAGGCATCCACATGGCAGACGGTGGCACCTGCCGCCGCACAGGCCAGCGTGGCACCGCCGGTGTAGCCGAACAGGTTCAGTACCTTTACCGGGCGGCCTGCGGCACGGATCTTTTGGGCGTACCATGCCCAGTTGACGGCCTGCTCCGGGAACACGCCGGTGTGCTTGAAGCCGGTGGGGCTGACGATGAGGGTGAGCTTATCCTCGCCCTCGCCGCAGCTGATCTTCCACTTTTCGGGCAGACGGCGCTTGTACTCCCACTCGCCGCCGCCCTGATTGGAGCGGTGATAAACAGCATCTGCCTTTGCCCACAGCGGGCTTTGCTTGGGCGTTTTCCACACCACCTGCGGGTCCGGGCGGATGAGGATGGTCTCACCCCAGCGCTCCAGACGGTTGCCATCGGTGGCATCCAGCAGTTCATAGTCTTTCCAGGTATCTGCAGGGCGCATAGCGTCCTCCCTTCTCTTTTATCCGTTTCTTACTGGCCCAGAATGCGCTTGTTGATCTTATCCACGATGCGGTCGGCGCAGCGGTGGATGGCGTCCAGATCCTGCCCTTCCACCATCACGCGGATCTTCGGCTCGGTGCCGGACACCCGCACCAGCACGCGGCCCATGCCCATAAGCTTCTGCTGCTCGTTCTCAATGAAACCGGCCAGCACCTCGTCCTCTTTGTATGCCTGCTTCTGGGCGGCGTTGGCGGTCACATTCACCAGCACCTGCGGATACTGGGCGTAGATGCCGTTCAGCTCGCTCATCTTCTTGCCGCTTTCAGCCAGCAGCTTGAGCAGCTTGCCGGCGGTCAGCTCACCGTCGCCGGTGGTGGCATGGTGCAGCAGGATGACATGGCCGCTCTGCTCGCCGCCGATGGCAAAGCCGTTCTCGCGCATGTTTTCCAGCACGTAGCGGTCGCCCACGGCGGTCTTTTCGGTGTTGATGCCCTGACTCTCCATATATTTGATGAAGCCCAGATTGGACATGACCGTGACCACAGCGGTGTCGCCGTCCAGACGGCCTTTTTCCTTCATGGTCATGGCCAGCAGGGCAATGATCTTGTCGCCGTCCATCTCCTGACCCTTTTCGTCGCAGCCAAGGCAGCGGTCGGCGTCGCCGTCAAAGGCAATGCCGCAGTCAAAGCCGCCTTCCACCACGGCCTTTTCCAGATTTTCCAGATGGGTACTGCCCACGCCCTTGTTGATGTTCTGGCCGTCCGGCTCAATGCCGATAAAGGTGCACTTTGCGCCCAGACGGGGGAACAGCTTCTGCGCCACAGCGGCAGAAGCACCGTTTGCACAGTCGATGCAGACGTTCAGGCCGGTCAGGTCGCCGTGGATGGACTCATACAGGTGATCCACATAGTCCTGCAGGCCGTCATCGCGGCGGTACACACGGCCCACCTCGGCACCGGTCTTCAGCTCAATGCCCGCGCAATTGTTGTCGATGTAGGCTTCGATCTGGTTCTCCACCTCGTCCGGCAGCTTATAGCCGGTACCGGCAAAGATCTTGATGCCGTTGAACTCCATCGGGTTGTGGGAGGCAGAGATCACGATGCCGGCATCGGCATTGTACTTGCCCACCAGATAGGCCACAGCGGGCGTGGGCAGAACGTCAAGGCTCTCCACATCCGCACCCACACTGCACAGACCGGCCGTCAGGGCTGCTTCCAGCATATCGCCGGACTGGCGGGTGTCCTTGCCGATCAGGATGCGCGGACGGTGGCCGGTGCTGCCGGTCAGCACCGCAGCAGCGCCGCGGCCGATCTTCATTGCCAGCTCACAGGTCAGGTCTGCGCCTGCAACACCGCGCACACCATCGGTTCCAAAATATTTTCCCATAATAATACCCCACTTTCTATAGAAAGAAGAACCCTCTCAGTCAATGCCTTGCGGCATTGCCAGCTCCCCCAAAAGGGGGAGCTTTTTGGCATCTTTTGGTTTTTCGCTCATGAAGCTCTCCCTTCGGGAGAGCTGGACGCGAAGCGGCCTGAGAGGGTCAGAACAAACTCTGCTGCCCGTTGTCCTCGGGCGCAGCGGTCTCCGGCGCTTTCAGGCCCAGATGCTCGTAGGCCAGCCGCGTTGCGCAGCGGCCCCGGGGCGTCCGGGTCAGAAAGCCCATCTGCATCAGATACGGCTCACACAGGTCTTCCAGCGTGACGGATTCCTCGCCGAGGGCCGCCGCCAGCGTTTCCAGACCCACCGGGCCGCCGTTGTACATTTCAATGATCGCACGCAGCATACTGCGGTCCAGTTCGTCCAGACCCAGTGCGTCCACGTCCATCCGCTTGAGGCCCATCAGGGCCACATCCCGGTCAATGATGCCGTCGCCCAGCACGGTGGCAAAGTCGCGGATGCGCTTCAAAAAGCGGTTTGCCACGCGGGGCGTGCCGCGGCTGCGCTTGGCCAGCTCGTAAGCGCCTTCCGGCGTGATGGGCTGGTCGAGGATACCTGCCGAGCGCTGGATGATCTTGCTCAGTTCATCCGGGCTGTACAGCTCCAGCTTGAGCAGCACGCCAAAGCGGTCGCGCAGGGGGCCGGTGATCTGGCCTGCACGGGTGGTGGCACCCACCAGCGTGAACCGCGGCAGGTTGATGCGGATGCTCTGGGCGCTGGGGCCTTTGCCGATCATGATATCCAGCGCATAGTCTTCCAGTGCCGGATACAGCACCTCTTCCACCTGACGGGACAGGCGGTGGATCTCGTCGATGAACAGTACATCGCCCTCCTGCAGATTGGTGAGCAGGGCGGCAAGGTCGCCGGGCTTTTCAATGGCCGGGCCGCTGGTAATACGGATCTGTACGCCCATTTCGTTGGCAATGATGCCTGCCAGTGTGGTCTTGCCAAGGCCCGGCGGACCGTAGAGCAGGATATGGTCCATGGGCTCCCCGCGCCGCTTGGCAGCTTCCAAGTAAATTTTCAGGTTCTGCTTGACCTTTTCCTGCCCGATATAGTCTTCCAGATGCTGCGGGCGGAGGTTGTTTTCCTCGCTGTCCGCCGCCGTCATGCCGGGCTGCATCATTTTTGCGCCGTACAGCGCAGTTTCGTCCTGCATTCTTTACCTCCTGCCTGCCATGCTGCGCAAGGCCAGTTTGATGATCTCTTCCACGGGCAATGCCGCGTCGATCTTGGAAACGGCAAGCGCTGCTTCGCTCTGGCTGTACCCCAGCGACACCAGCGCCGCAATGGCCTGACTGCTGCCCTGAGAAGCCTGTGTGTCGGCAAAAGCGCCTGCCACATCCTCCAGCGAGATGCCGTCCACAAAGCCCTTGGCGACCTTGTCCTTCAGCTCCAGCACGATGCGCTGTGCAAGCTTCGGCCCCACGCCGGAAGCCGCCTTGAACGCCTTGTGGTCCCCCGCCGAGATTGCCAGTGCCACGCGGTCCGGCTCCATCACACTCAGGATGGCAAGACCCACCTTAGGCCCCACGCCGGACACGGCGGTCAGCATCTCAAAGCAGGCCTGCTGCTCCTCGGTGGCAAAGCCGTAAAGGCTCACGTCGTTCTCGGTGACGCTCATCACGGTATAAATGGTGGCTTCCTTGCCCACGCCGGGCAAGGCCCCGGCCACGCTGGCCGGGCACTGGGCATAGTAGCCTACACCGCCGCAGCTGAGCACCACCGCGTTCATGCTTTTTTTGACGATTTTTCCTGTCAGACAGTAGATCATAGCGTGTTCTCTTTCCTAAACAAACCTGACTTTTATCAGCATCCTCGCCCTCTCCGTCATTGCTGCGCAATGCCACCTTGTTCCCCTTTTTGTCGCTCACGCGACATCTTCCCCCGACCGGGGGAAGTCTTTCAAAGTGAGAGGCTTTGGCAGTCCACGCAAAGCCAATGGTTTTGCCAAGGGCTCCCCCTTTGGGGGAGCTGGCGAACAAAGTGAGCCTGAGAGGGCGAGCCTGTCAATCTTAAATCGGCCCGGCCACGCGGCGGACAAAGCGGTTGAGCTGGTTGCCGTTGGTGTGGCAGAAGGTGATGGCCATTGCCAGCGCATCGGCGGTATCGTCCGGCTTTGGCACGGCGGGCAGATGCAGCAGCACGCGGGTCATCTCCTGCACCTGCTTTTTCACGGCCTTGCCGTAACCGGTAACAGCCTGCTTTACCTGCATGGGGGTGTACTCGTAGATGGGCAGGCCTGCCTGCGCTGCCGCCAGCAGGATCACGCCGCGCGCCTCGGCCACGCCGATGACCGTGGTCTGATTGTGCTGGTAGAACAGCTTTTCGATGGCAAGCACCTCGGGCCGGGTGCGCTCGATCACCTCTTTGATGCCTGCATACACCTCGTCCAGACGGCGCTCGAACGGCACGCCCGCGTCGGTGCACACCGCACCGAAGTCCACCGGCGCAAACCGGTTGCCTGCGTAATCCACCACGCCCCAGCCCACGATGGCGTAGCCGGGGTCGATGCCCAAAACTCTCATGCTGCAAATACCTTCCGATACTATTCCTATTATAACTTTATTATTATATCACAACAAAACAGTGTGAGCAACAGAAAACCTTTCGCCTGCCGCCGCCAAATGTGCGCTGGCGCGTAAAAAGGGCAGTCAGCGCCCCTGCCTTTAAAAAAGTTTTACAATTTTTGAAAAAGCACTTGCTTTTTGGCAGAAGGTATGGTAATATAATCAAGCTGATTTCGGCAAAACAGAATATGGACGGTTAGCTCAGCTGGTAGAGCATCTGCTTGACGTGCAGGAGGTCACAGGTTCGAGTCCTGTACCGTCCACCACAAAAATCCTCAGACTTTCGTCTGAGGATTTTTTGTTTGGTGGCGGTACAGGACTCGAACAGGGCGGCTCTGACGACGCCAGTCGGCAGAGTAAGCAATCAACCCAGTGGGCTGTTGCTTAGCCCGCGGTTCCCAACGCCTAGGAATGTCTACCAAGAAAGATGCCGCCAGACCATTCGGCCTGGGGGCTTTTTTTCGTGGTGGATGGTACAGGACGAGAACCGGAACGAGCAAAGGCAGGGTATCACTATGGTAGTGGTATCCTGCCTTTTGCTATTCTTAATAGAGTATGGTATACTCGGCTCAGTTCAACAAATCTGTATTTGGAGGATTGAATCATGTGGAATGAATTAGGCATAAGCGGAGGAACCGCAATTATTATTTTGATTGCGCTGTATTTCGTTATCAAATGGGCAGTTAAAAATGGCATCAAAGAAGCATATAGTGCTATCACCGGAAAGAAAACCGATGAAGATATCCAAAACGAAAAAGAGCTGAAAGAACTTGGATTGGATTCAGAAGATCAATAACTTCGCGTTTGCGCAGCGATGAAAGAGGCTGTTGCAAAATAGCTCTCTGAAAAATCATGTACAAAACCCGGAACCTTTTTAGGGCCAACGGCTCAAAAAGGGTTCCGGGTTTCTGATTTCGCGTTATTCCTTTGTGCAAGCTGCTATCGCATTTTTATTTTGCAACAGCCCCTCTTTTTTATTTCCGGAGATTTTATTTTCGGGTATAGGCTTCCATGCCGTGCTCGGCGGGGTCGTAATATTCCATCAGGGTGATGTAGTTTTCCGGGTAGTGGCAGAATGCCGCACGCAGAACGCTGTCTGCCGGGCTGTTCACGCTCATCAGGCTGAGGATGTAGTACACCAGCATCCGCAGCACATCGCTCTCCACCTCGTAGCACAGACCCACCGCCAGCACCGGCACCACCACCTGCTGCGCCCGCAGCGGCACAATGGCCCCCACCTGCTCCAGAATGGGTCTGCTCATGGCCGAAGCCGTCATCACGCAGCGCAGCACCTTCGTCCACGACATTTTACGGATGTTCTCCATGCTGCGCAGCCGTTCCATCACAGCTTCATCGTCCAGGATCACGCCCTCGGCTGCCTCTTTCTCCGAGAGGGTAAAGGCACACTGCAGCATATCCATAAAGGCAGCTTCATATTTTTCGTGGTAATTTGCGGCGCTTTTGCAGAACGCCAGAGCCGCCGCGATCACCGAATCCACATCTTCCTTTGTGGCCAGCTGGTCGAACCGCAGCGGCACGCCGCCCATCCGGCTCTCGATGATGCTCAGATCATCCAGCTCGTTCTGGTACGCCGTGGAGGGCAGAAAGCGGTCGTTTCCGTTGCGGTGGTAGCCCCACTCTTCCGGCATCACACGGGCCACGATATCGCCGCTGGAAATGATGTTGAAGATATTGCTTACATCCCAATCCGTTTTCAGTCCGCCGTCTGCAGTGTGGTCGTTGTCGTAGTCCGCCTGCAGATCCGGGCGGTCTGCTGCCGTCAGTGCCGCCGGTGCGGCAAAGGTGTAAACAAAGGTATTTTCCTGCGCGATCTGCGGCAGCTGCTGCCGGATGCGCGCCGCCGTCAGGTTTGCCACAGCCGCGCCGCGGCTGTAGCCGCCCAGCCAGAGCTTGATGGTGCCCAGCGTTCCCGCTGCAGCCTCAGCTTTTTTCAGGTAGTCCTGCAGATCTTCAAAAAAATGCTCTGCTGCTGTCACAAAGCCATAGTGCCCGCCGCCTTCGCCCACATGCAGGTTGCTGGCCCACTCGGCACCATAGCCGACACCGCGCAGCATGGCTGCAATAATGGTGGTGCGCTGGCCATCCTGTACCAGTGTTTTCTGCGCAAAAGCACAGCCCGCGGTATCCACCGGGGTGTTCAGGCTACACTGGTAGCCCGCATAGACCGCATTGGCAAAGCCAAGCTTCTGGTAGGCATCCGCAATGCTGTCCTCACGGCCCGCTTCACCCTCCACCCAGTAAAGCGCATCGCTCTGGTAGGTGTTGCCGCTTGCCGCCACAAGGCCCAGCGTTGCCAGTGCCAGCTTGTGGCTGTACTGCAGCGCCGTGTTCTCAAAAAAGGCATCTGTATAATAAAAATCGTGGGAGAGATCTGTTTCGCTGTGGTCGCTGCGGAAAGCAAAGGAGTAGTAATCCTCCGGCACCGCGCTGCCCACCACAGCCTGTGCGGCCTGCGGCAGCAAAGCCTCTGCCGCCGCGTGCGGGGCCAGCACGCCTGCCACGGCAGCTGCTGCCGCCTTGCAAAAGGCACGTCGTTTTATGGTCTTCATCTTTCTGCTCCAATCAAGGCTTCTGCATAAAACCAGCCTGTTTTTCTAAGTATAGCGGATTTTGCACGCTGATACAATCGCTCTTTCTTAATAAAAAAACAGTCCATGCTCCACACACAGACTGTTTTATGGTATAGTATAAAGGTGTCCGGCTCATCTCAGCTCGATCTGCCTGCAGTAGTCCACGATGTGGTGGAACATCTGTTCCACTGCCGGGGCCATTGCGGCGGGGCGCTGCACAGCCAGGCCCACCACACGGTCTTCCTCTGGCTCGATGGGATAGATCTTGATCGCGGCCTTGCAGTCGCGCAGCAGCATCTGCGGCATGATGGAAATGCCCAGACCTGCTTCCACCATGGCGATGTTGGACTGGTCGTCGATGACATGGCAGCGGCGCTCGGTGCCGATCTTATATTTTTTCAGGAACTGGCGCATTTCAGCATCGGTGGCATCGCACTGCACAACGAAGCTTTGGCCGTTCATCAGGGCGGGAGTCATCACGCCGTTTTCCGGTTCGGGCCAGTCCTGCGGCACGATGCACAGCAGCGGCTCGCGGAACAGCTCGGTTAGGTTGAACTCTTCACGGCAGGTGGAGGAAAGGAACGCGATATCCACCTGACCGGTTCGCAGCCATTCCTTCACATCGTCGTAGGTGCCCTGATACACCTCGATCTCGATCTGCGGGTAGTGGGTCATAAAGCTTTTGAGCAGGCCCGGCAGCAGCGAAGCACACACCGAGTTGAATACGCCCAGCTTCACCTTGCCCTTTTCCAGGCCGTTCAGGCGGGCGATGCTCTGCTTGAGGGCCTCGTCGCTGTTGAGCACATCGCGAATAGAGGGGTACAGGGATGCGCCGTAGCTGGTCATGGATACGCCGTTTTTGCCGCGGTTGAACAGAGCAAAGCCCAGCTCCTCCTCCATTACGGCAATGGCGTGACTGATGGCCGATGGGGTCAGGTGCAGCTGCTGTGCCGCCTTGTTGAAGCTGCCCTGCCGGGCCACGGCATCAAAAATCTCGTAGGAAAAAAGCGTCATGCCCAAAGCCTCCTTCCGTTTTTACTGGTTCGGAGACGCCCGATTCTCTGTGAATCTTTTTCATCTTTCATTTGAGATAGTTCAATTATCTTCTTGATTGTACTATCCCGCGCCTTTTCTGTCAAGCATTTTTGCCCGATTTATGCGCCTTTCCGGCGTATTTGGTCAAAGATGTCGCAGGAGCCTGCCAGCCTGCGCCGTATCATTAAAAAAGCACAAAAAGTAGATTTTTTATCAAGTGAGGGATTCCTTATGACCGAGACTGCCAAAGCCCCTGTCCGCTGTGGACTCAGCGGCACAGCGCTCAAATACATCGCCTGCATCACCATGCTCATTGATCACATCGGCGCTTCCTGCATCGAAGCCGGTATCCTGCTGCCGGCCCTCGCCGCCGGTGCTGCCAGCTGCGGTGGCATCCCGGTCAGCACCCTGCTGGCGGCAGACCGTGTGCTGCGGTATATCGGGCGGCTGGCCTTTCCCATCTTCTGCTTTCTGGCCGTGGAGGGCTTTCTGCACACCCACGATGTAAAAAAATACGTCCGGCGGCTTCTGCTGTTCGGCCTTCTGAGCGAGGTGCCTTTTGACCTTGCCTTTTTCCGCACACCGTTCGCCCCGCAGCACCAGAACGTTTACTGGACGCTGGCGCTGGGCGTGCTGGCTATGACAGGACTCAAGCGCTTTGAAAAGGAAAACGGCCTGCCCGGCTGGCAGGGGCTTGTGTGGGCGGGCGGCTGCGCCGCGCTGGCGCTGGCATCCAACACCGACTACCACGCCATCGGCGTGCTCATCATCTGCACCCTGTACCTGACCCGCGCAGACCGCAAGCGGCAGTGCCTTGCAGGTGCGCTGCTGTTTTTGTTCGAGCTCACCGCGCCGCTGGCCTTTGTGCTGGTCTGGTTCTACAACGGGCAGCGCGGCGCGTGCAGTCCGCTGCAAAAAAAGGCCTTTTACTGGTTCTACCCGGTGCACCTGCTGGTGCTAGCAGGTATCACAAACCTTATGCTATAACAGCAGAAAGCCCGCCGTCCAAAGACAGCGGGCTTTTTTACAGCTTCTCACATCGGGAACATAACGCCTGTCAGCAGCAGCATGGCAGGCACTGTGACCAGCATACACACGGTGGAGTGGGCCACCGCCTGACTGGCAAGGGTCGCCTCGGTGCCGGTCTGCTTGGCCAGCACAGCGGCAAGGCTGCCGGCCGGGCAGCAGGCGATGATGGACAGGCCGGTGCGCAGCACATTGTCCAGCGGCAGCAGCCACAGTAGCAGCATGAACAGCAGCGGGAACAGGATGCCGCGCAGCAGGGTGACCCGGTACAGGAAACCGGTGTGCAGCAGCGCACGGATGTCGCTGTCTGCCAGCAGCACACCTACGATCATAAGCGCCAGCGGGGTGGTGCAGCCGCCCACCGCACTGCAGAACTGCTGCACCGGTGCGGGCAGCCGCCAGCCGGTGGCCAGCAGCACCAGCATAGCCACCGTGGCAATGTTGGTGGGGGTGATGAAGGTCTTGAGCCGGATCTTCTCGCCAGGGCGGAACAGGCACACCACATAGGTAAAGAACCATACATTATAAGAGGCCATGGCCATGCCTGCAAACACGGTGCCGCGCGCGGTGCCCAGCAGGGCGCTGCACAGCGGCAGGCCGATGAAGCCGCAGTTGGGCATAGCCGCCGTGCCCACCAGCACCGCATACTTGCCCGGCGTGTCGTGGTGCAGCCAGCTGCTCAACCGGCACAGGCCGGTGGTCACCACAAACAGTGCCAGCAGCAGCACGAACAGCACCCCTGCCTGAGTGAGCAGCTCCGGCTCACCGTCCACGGCTGCACCAGCCAGCATGGTGCAGGGCAGCAGAAGCTTCATGATAAAATCCGACAAAAACTTGCTGTCACGATCCTTGATGATGCCGCTGCGTGCACCTACATAGCCCAGCAGCACTTCCAGAAAGATCACCGTGATCTGACCTGCCAAAACGCCAAACGCCATTGGTTCCTCCTCTTTGTTCCACAAGCCGCATTTTTCCTTTATAAAGGAAAAAGCCCATTGATTTCAACGAATCAACGAGCTTTTTCTTGGCGGAGTAGGAGGGATTTGAACCCTCGCGCCGTTGTTTAGACGACCTACGCCCTTAGCAGGGGCGCCTCTTCGACCTCTTGAGTACTACTCCAGAGCAAAGTGTGTTACACTTATTCAATAAAAAATGGCGGAGAGAGTGGGATTCGAACCCACGGTACGTTGCCGTACGACAGTTTTCAAGACTGCTTCCTTAAACCACTCGGACATCTCTCCTTGTGGACATCCGCCTTACGCCGTGTCGAATGCCTATTTAATTTACCAGATTTGCACGCCGGTGTCAAGCCTTTGGCGCAATTTTTTTCTTTCAGCCCTTAAAAACAAAATTTACCACAACCTTTTTGGGTCTTGGCCTGTTTCAGGTCTTTACAAGTACACCTTTTTGTTGTATAATAAACACAAGAAAATTTCCTCGCGGTGTAAAGGAGAAATATACCATGTCGTTTTCAGAACTTTTGAAGCAGTGCCGCAAAAAGCAGGGCATCAGCCAGGCTGAGCTGGCTTCCAAACTGGGCGTGACACAGCAGGCTGTCGGCAAATGGGAAAGCGGCAAGTCCTCTCCCGATCCGTCTACCGTGGCCCGCATTGCCGAGCTTTTGAACACCACAGCAGATTATCTGCTGGGCCTGTACCGCCCGGTAAGCAATGTTTCCGCCCCGGAAGAGCGGTTCTTTGGCAGCTATTCTGAAAGCCTGATCCCGGTGATCGGCACGGTAAAGGCCGGTTACGGTGCCCTCGCCTTTGAGGAGGACTACGGTCAGGAGTATGCCCGTGTGAAGGACCCCTCCAACTATTTTTATCTGGTGGTGCGCGGCGACAGCATGGAGCCCCGCATTCAGGACGGCGACCTTGCCCTTGTGCACAAGCAGGACACACTGGAAAACGGCGACCTTGGCGTGCTGATCTACGGCGATGAGGGCGAGGGCACCCTGAAGCGCTATATCCAGCGCGGCAACTGCGTGGTGCTGCAGCCCTTCAACCCGGCCTACAGCGAAATGGTCATCAAGGGTGAGGACCTGAACCATCTGCACATCGCCGGCCGCGTGGTGGAAACAAAAGCGAAGTGGTAATAACTCCTTCCGTCTGCTCACGCTGTTCGCAGCCACCTCCCTCATGGAGGGAGGCCTTGGCAAAACCGGAAACTTTCCCGTACTGCCAAAGGCTCCTCCTCCGGGGGAGCTGGCACGGCGGCAGCCGTGACTGAAGGAGTTCGGCACAAATTGATGTAAAGCCATCTGCATTTTGCGCATGGCTTTATTTTTTGACCCTTTTCCCCACTTTGGAGGTGTATTCTGCATGGAACAGACCCTGATGGACAAGCTTACCATTCTGGCCGACAGCGCCAAATATGATGTTGCCTGCACCTCCAGCGGCGCATCCCGCACCGCGCGGGCAGGCATTCTTGGCAGCTGCTATGCACCGGGCTGCTGCCACGCCTTTACCGCCGACGGCCGCTGTGTAAGCCTTTTAAAGGTGCTCATGACCAACTGCTGTGCCTTCGACTGCAGCTATTGTGTCAACCGCAAGTCCAACGATATCCCCCGTGCCACCTTCACGCCCCGGGAATTGGCTGAGCTGACTGTGGAGTTTTACCGCCGCAACTACATTGAAGGGTTGTTCCTTTCCAGCGCGGTGCTGGGCACGCCGGACTACACCACCGAACGGATGCTGGCCGCCCTGCGGCTGCTGCGGGGCGAATACCGCTTTGGGGGCTACATCCACGCCAAGGCCATCCCCGGCACAAGCCCGGAACTGTTGCAGCAGCTGGGATATCTGGCCGACCGCCTGAGCGTGAATGTGGAGCTGCCCAGTGAGCAGAGCCTGAACCTTCTGGCCCCGGACAAAGGGCGGCACTCCATTTTCCGGCCCATGAAGCAGATCGCAGTTTCCGGCGCGCAGAGCAAACAGGAGCTGACCGTCTACCGCCATGCGCCAAAGTTCGCACCCGCCGGGCAGAGCACCCAGATGATCGTAGGCGCTTCGCCGGAGACAGACTACCACATTTTAAAGCTCACTGAGGGCATGTACCAGAAGTACAGTCTGAAACGGGTGTTCTACTCCGCCTACATCCCGGTAGCCGAGGACACCCGCCTGCCTGCGCTGGACACCAAACCCCCGCTTTTGCGGGAGCACCGGCTGTATCAGGCTGACTGGCTGCTGCGGTTTTACCAGTTCAAGGCAGACGAAATTCTGGATGAAGCCAACCAGAGCTTCAACCCCTACCTCGACCCAAAATGCAACTGGGCCGTGCAGCACTACGGGCTTTTTCCGGTAGATGTGAACCGCGCGCCCTTTGAAATGTTGCTGCGTGTGCCGGGCATCGGCCCCAAAAGCGCCCGGCGCATCTGGCACGCGCGCAAGCTTTCCAGCCTTGGGTTGGACGAGCTGAAGCGCATGGGCGTGGTGCTCAAGCGGGCACAGTATTTCATCACCTGCAAGGGTTTTGCGGGTGCGCACCCGGGCCGTGGCACCGCCGGGCGGGAGCGCATCACGCAGGCGCTCATCGACCCCAACGTGTTCGGCGGCAGCTGCGAACAGCTCAGTCTGTTCACGCCGCCTGCGGTGGACGATCTGATCACGCAGGGCGTGGCACCGCGCGCAGCCATGCGCATGGTGCGGGAGGAGGCAGTGCAATGTCTGGCGAAGGCGCTGTAAATGTTCAAATTCAGAAAGCCCGCAGGCTCCACGATGCGGATGTGGTGTACCTCTACGACAGCAGCTTTGAGGGCTTTCTGTGCTGCGTATTCGAGAGCTTTGCCCAGCACGAAATCCCCTTTGCGGTGTGGACACCCCAGCGGGAAACTTCCACCCTGTACCCGGTCAAGGACATCCCCACCGACCACGCCAAGGCTCAGCGGGTGTTTGCCAGCTTTGGCAGAAAGCTTGGCCCCGAGACAGAGTACCTCGTCAGCCGGGATTTCCTCTCCGGGCGGGAGGACAAAGAGCTGCTACTCATCCGCTTTCTGCATCTGGCCTTCGCCCTCGGCCCCGGCACCGTGAAGCGCACCGGCCACCCGGACGTGGCCCCGCTGTATGAGATGAAGAAAAGCCTTGACTGGGAAGTGGACAAGTTTCAGGGCTTTGTGCGGTTTGAGGAGCACGACGGGATGCTGGGCGCCGTCATCCACCCCAAAAACTACATCCTGCCGCTGCTGCGGCCCCATTTCTGCGGACGGTTCCCGGAAGAAAACTTTATGATCTACGATGCGGTGCATCAGGCTGTGCTGCTGCAGGAGGACCACAAGGCCCGGCTGCTGGAGCTGGCTGCACCGCTGGAGCTGCCGCCGCCCAGCGAGCGGGAGCAGCAGTTTCAGGCATTGTGGAAGCAGTTCTACCAGACGCTGGAGATCAAGGCCCGCCACAACGAAAAATGCCGCATGACCCACTGCCCCAAGCGCTTTTGGGCCGATATGGTGGAGATGAAAGATGAATTTTAACAAAAACGTTGCATCTGCGGCGTTGCAACCCCCAAAACCTATGGTATACTATAAGAGATATCCGGCAGGCCTTCTGCCGAACACTCCCGCACTGCTGCGGGGCAACACAAAAGGAGTATTGTAGCGTTATGGTTCGCATTACTATGGAAGACGGCGGCATCATCGATATCGAGCTGAACGAAGAAGCCGCTCCTATCACCTGTGAGAATTTCAAGAAGCTGGTCAGCGAGGGCTTTTACAACGGCCTGACCTTCCACCGCGTGATTCCCGGCTTTATGATCCAGGGCGGCTGCCCGCTGGGCAACGGCACCGGCGGCCCCGGCTGGAACATCAAGGGCGAGTTTGCTGCAAACGGCGTGAACAATCCGCTCAAGCACACCCGCGGCGTGATCAGCATGGCACGCGCCATGAACCCCAACAGCGCCGGCAGCCAGTTCTTCATCATGCATCAGGATGCACCTCATCTGGACGGCCAGTACGCTGCCTTTGGCAAGGTGGTTGCAGGCATGGATGTTGTGGACAAGATCGCAGCTGTCCGCACCGACTGGAACGATAAGCCCACCACCCCGGTCAAGATGAAGACTGTGGAGCTCATTGAGGGCTGAATTTCAAACCTAAAAAATCCCGACACCTTGCGGTGCCGGGATTTTTTGTTTTTGTTGATGCTTGTTTTTAGCAGCCTTCCTTTTCGGCCAGCTTGCGGCCCATGAGCACGCCCATGACCGAAGCCATCATCAGGCCGCGGGTCCAGCCGGAGGAGTCGCCCAGACAGTGCAGGCCCTTGATATTGGTGTCAAGGTTCTCGTCCATCTTCACCTTGTTGGAGTAGAACTTCAGCTCCGGGCTGTACAGCAGGGTCTCGTTGGCGGCAAAGCCGGGCACCACCATATCCAGCATCTTGATGAACTCAATGATGTTGGTCATGGCGCGGTAGGGCATGGCGGCGGTAATGTCGCCTGCCACGGCATCCTTCAGGGTGGGCTTCACGTTGGACTGGGCCAGCTCCTTCTGCCAGGTGCGCTTGCCGTCCAGAATGTCGCCGTAGCGCTGCACCATGATGTGGCCTGCGCCCAGCATGTTGGTCAGCTCGCCCACCTTCTGGGCGTAGGCGATGGGCTGGTTGAACGGCTCGGTAAAGTTGTGGGAGACCAGAATCGCAAGGTTGGTGTTCTCGCTCTTTTTCTCCTTGAAGCTGTGGCCGTTGACCACGGCAAGGTCGTTGTCGTAGTTTTCCTGCGCCACAAAGCCGCCGGGGTTCTGGCAGAAGGTGCGCACCTTGTTCTTCCAGGGCTTGGGGTAGCCGATGAGCTTGGACTCATACAGCACCTTGTTCACCTTTTCCATGACCTCATTGCGGCACTCCACGCGCACACCGATGTCCACGGTGCCGGGCTTATGGGCAATGTGATGCTCGGCGCAGATCTTTTCCAGCCAGTCCGCACCGCGGCGGCCGGTGCCAATGACCACGGTATCCGCATACACAGGCCGGACCTGATCGCCGTCCTTCAGCAGCACGCCCTTGCACTCCTCGTTCTCAAGGATGATGTTCTCGCACTCGGTATTGAACAGCATCTCCACGCCGTTGTCGGCCAGATAGTTCTGGATGGCCAGATACAGCTGCTGCGCCTTCTCTGTGCCCAGATGGCGGATCGGGCAGTCCACCAGCTTCAGGCCGGCATGGATGGCGTTCTTGCGGATCTCCTTGATCTCCTCGCCGGTGTAGATGCCCTCCACATGGGGGTCTGCGCCGAACTCAAGATAGATCTTGTCGGTGTAGTCGATGAGCTGCTGTGCAAACTCCTCTCCGATCAGGGCGGGCAGGTCGCCGCCCACCTCATAGGAGAGGCTCAGCTTGCCATCCGAGAAGGCACCTGCACCGGAAAAGCCGGTGGTGATGGCGCAGGTGGGGCGGCAGTTGACGCAGTGGCCCACTTCGGCTTTGGGGCAGTGGCGCTTTTCCACGGGCTTGCCCTTTTCCACCAGCAGCATCTTCTTTTTGCTGCCGTGGCGCAGCAGCTCCACAGCGGTAAAAATGCCAGCCGGGCCGGCACCGACAATAATCAGATCATACTTTTCCATTTCTCTTTTATCCTTTGCTGTTTTGATTGCGAACTCCTTCCGTCAAACCCTTCGGGTTTGCCAGCTCCCTCATTGAGGGAGCCTTTGGCATTCCGGCAAACTTCCGCGGAAACGGAAAAGTCTCCGGTTTGGCCAGAGGCCCCATCCCAGAGGGGGCTGTCTGCGAAGCAGACTGGAGGAGTTTCCTTATTTCTCGTTCTCCTGTTCCACAGTGGCGCTCTCGTCCACCTCATCCAGCTCCACAGCGCTGGCCTCGGCATCGGTGCGGGTCACATCCGGGGCGACCACGCCGTCACCGTTCAGGTCTTCACCGGTCAGGGACTCCAGCATGGACTGAGTCTCCGGGTGCAGCTTGGCAAAACGGCGCACGGCCAGCACCGTGTACAGGGCGCTGAGCAGGTTGATGGAACCCTCCACGATCAGGATGATGCCAATGGCCATGACCAGCGTTTCCATGGTGCCGAAGGGGTTCAGGATCATGATAACGCCCAGCACCACGCTGAGCACCGGCAGCAGCAGAAAGCTCTTCCAGCTGGAATAGCCGCAGCGGCGCAGGTCCAGTGCGTTCTGCACACGACTGATGCTGTCAAAGATCACGAACAGGCCGAACACGATGGGCAGGATACTCACCACGATGTCGCTGCGCAGGATCAGGAACGCACCCAATGCCAGACAGATGATGCCGGAGATCAGGGTGAGCTGGCTCTGGAACACACCGCGTTCCACCACAAAATAGCGGATGAGCTGCACCGCCGCGCAGGCCAGCACCACAGCGCCCAGCGCATAGCACACGATGTTCAGGGCCGTGGTGGGCTTCATGAGCAGAAAAACGCCCAGACCCAGATACAACGCACTCATGAGCACCAGATTCCATTTGAGCTTTTTTACCATAGAGATCACGTTCCTTTCCTTTGCAGGGACAGTTTTTCACGCCCTCATTCGGCAGGGGAATACATGGGGGCAATGATGTTTTTGTTGATGCGGGCGTAGAAGCCAAGGCTCAGCAGGACACTGACGATCTCAGCGATGAGGAAGGCCCACCAGACATTGTTGACATTGCCGGTCTGTGCCAGCAGCCATGCGGCCGGCAGCAGCACGAACAGCTGACGGCAGACCGAAACGATCAGGCTGAACACACCGTTGCCCAGTGCCTGAAACACCGAGCTGAGCACGATGCTGGCACCCGCCAGCAGGAAGTGCAGGCAGATGATGCGCATGGCCGGGATGCCAATGGCCAGCATGGCATCACTGGCCGCAAAGATGCCCAGCACCTTATCCGGTGCGAACTGGAAGATGCAGAAACCAATGAGCATGATGCACTCGGCATAGCAGACTGCCAGCTTGATGGTTTTTTTCACGCGGTCCGGTCTGCGGGCACCGTAGTTGTAGCTGATGATGGGCACCATGCCGTTGTTCAAGCCAAAGATGGGCATGAACACGAAGCTCTGCAGCTTGAAGTACACACCGAACACCGCCACCGCCGTGGCCGAGAAGCTCATGAGGATCAGGTTCATGCCAAAGGTCATCAGGCTGCCCACGCACTGCATGGCAATGCTGGGCAGGCCCACCGTGTAGATGCGGCCAATGGCCTTGGCACTGGGGCGGAAGCCCTTGAAGCTGATCTGGATATCTGGGTTTTTGTTCAGGTTGAAGAACAGGGTCATGCCTGCGCCGCAGAACTGGCCGATGACCGTTGCCACAGCTGCGCCGGTGGTACCACTGAGGGCCTCACCGCAGTAGCCAAAGATGAAGATGGGGTCCAGAATGATGTTCACCACGGCACCCACCAGCTGACTGATCATGCTCAGGTGGGTGCGGCCGGTAGCGGCCAGCAGCTTTTCGCCCATGGTCTGGGTGAAAAGGCCCAGACTGAAGATGCAGCACACCGAAAGATACTGGATGCCCTGCTGCGCAATAGCCGCATCACTGGTCTGTGCATAGAAATAGGGCTTCATGCAGGTAAGGCCAATGACGAGGAACACCACGAAGCTGCACAGCGAAAGAAAGATGCCGTTTTTCGCCGTGGCATTGGCGCGGCTCTGGTTCTTTTCGCCCAGACTTTTGGACAGCATGGCGTTGACGCCCACGCCGGTGCCCACGCCCACAGCGATCATCACATTCTGCAGCGAGAAGGCGAGGGACACAGCGGTGAGGGCGCTTTCACTCACATGGGACACGAACACCGAGTCCACCACGTTGTAAAGCGCCTGCACCAGCATGGAGATCATCATGGGCACGCTCAGCTTGACCAGCAGAGGGTTGATCTCCATGGTGCCCATAATGTTTTCCCGCGTTTGGGCGGGAGAGGTTTGGGGTTGCTTTGTTTCCACGTTTGCTCCTTTTGATGTTGAGGTTACAGGGAATATGGCAAGGCTGCTGCCGAATAACTCCTTCCGTCATCGCTGCGCGATGCCACCGCTCCCCTTTTTGTCACTTGCGTGACATCTTCCCCCGGCCGGGGGAAGTCTTTCTCAATGAGGGAGGCATTGGCAAAATCAGAAACTCCATCATACTGCCAAAGGCTCCCTCTCCGAGGGAGCTGGCACGGCGGGAGCCGTGACTGAAGGAGTAAAACAGTCGCCGTTGCCCGAAACGTGGGCAGGATGCAAAAGCACCCTACCCACGAATCATCGTTGTTTTATTTTGAAGTGCCCGGGCGGTCAGCCAAGGTTCTTCTCCTTGGCGGCGGCTGCGTCCAGGATCATCTTCACGCAGGTCTCGCGGCCCAGAGCAGCGTTGATGGCCAGATCATAGTTGTGGGCATCACCCCAGCGGTTCTGGGTGTAGTAGTTGTAGTAGGCAGAACGGTTGCGGTCGGTCTTTTCCACCTCGTCCTTGATGCCCTTTTCGTCCTTGGCCTTGACCAGAGGATTGGTCTTTGCGTATTCCAGCCGCCACTCCTTGGGGGCGTACACGAACACGCGCAGCACATCCTTGCGCTCACGCAGCACATAGTCGCCGCAGCGGCCCAGGATCACGCAGGGGCCTTCCTCGGCCAGCTGCTTGATGATGCGGCTCTGAAGAATGAACACCTGATCGCCCAGCGGCAGCTCATTGCCCATGGTGTACAGACTGTACAGCAGGCTGTGAGTATGCCGTTTTTCACTGGCGGCAACAGCTTCTTCCGAAAGACCGGAGTGCTTTGCTGCCATGGTAATCAGCTCTTTGTCGTAAAGCTTGATGCCCAGCGCATTTGCCACATCTTCAGCGATGTAGCGGCCGCCCGTGCAGTATTCACGTCCCAAAGTGATGATCGTCTTTGCCATAATGTGTTCCTCCTATGTCTTGATCTATAGCCCAAAGGCTTTGGGTCGGGCCGGTCATTCCGCCGGCTTTTCCTGTGCCTGGGAAACAGGTTGCTCCGGCGTGGGGCGCGGCTTTGGCAGCCGCACCTCCGCCACGCGCATGGCACCGGTCTGGTCCACTGCATACACGCTGCAGCGGCAGCCTGCGGCCATGATCTTTTCCGGGAAGCGGATGCCTCCCTCCGGCGTGCGCTCCATCCGGCAGAAGCTGCGGTGGGCGGTGGTGGCGTGGGCCACACCGTCGTGGCACGCACAGGCCACCCAGCCGGAAAAGCCTTCCGGCAGCGGGTCCTTCACGCCGCGCTGCTCAAAATAATAAACGTCTGCCGTCTCGCCGGGCACCAGCTCGCAGCGCATCCGCAGCGGACGGTTGGCGGCAACATCGCGGGGTTTTGCCCGCAGGGCGATGGCGCGCCCGGTAAAGTAACGCATAAAGTCCACCAGTGCCATGGTGCAGTTCACTGCGCCGTTGGAATCTGCGGTGGGGTCGTTCAGCAGCACATAATCTGCCATTACGGCATCGTCGTGGCCAAAGCCGCGCAGGCCCATCCAGACCCGCACCGGGTCCCGCTGGCCGCGGATGCGCCGCTCCACCTGCACTGCCACACAACAGTCATCGTGGATCTGGGCACGCAGGTCGGCAAGGTCCATCCATGCCTGCCAGCAGGGGTAGCCGCAGCAGCCGGCGGCTGCAGCCGCAAAGGCCGCATTGGCGGTGGTGCTGTGGGCCATGTCCTCCATCACATAGGCCACTTCTTCGGGCAGGACATCCTCGCCCCAGCAGTTCATCAGTGCCGCCATGACCAGCGGCAGATCCATGGTGCGCCCAAAGCTGGGATCGTGGGCCGCAAGGCAGTATTCCGGCAGATAGAGCTGCCGGTTCAGCGGGTGGCCGTTGTGCTTCTCCCACGCCAGCGGCCGCACTGCCGCGGCCAGCAGGCGCACTGCGGGCGAGACCTTGTCATCGTTGGTGGAAAGGTTCACCTGCAGCTGCACGCCGGTGCCGCCGCCGGGCGTTGCCACGGTCACGGTATCGCCCATGAGGAAGATCATGCCGTCGTCACTCTGGGAATTGCAGCTGCAGCGGGGGTAGCCCGGTGCCCACTTGCCAAAGCTCATCCAGCCGGTCCAGTTTCCTCCGGCATATACCCGGCAGCGCACCTCCACCATGGTGTTGTGGGGCGCAAAGGCGTTCCAGCTGACATTCAGGTTGCAGAAGGCCGGCATGGCAAATTCCGGCGTGGTGTAGCTGCCGTATTGCAGGCAGCGGCCCGCCACGCTGTCCAGCACCAGTGCACCGCCGTCCAGTGCCACATTGTCCAGCTGCCCGCGGGAGAAGGTCTCGGTGCCCTGCAAAACCAGATTATTCCGTTGTTCCATGGAGCACCTCTCCTTTGCGGAAGTTCAAATTTACTCTTCGGTGTCGTCGGTGCTTTCGCCGTAGTCCTCTTTGAGGGCGGCTTCCAGCTCGGCATCCTTCATTTTGCGGATGCTCTCCTCAATGTGGAACACCTTTTCAATATCGCCGTAGATGATCTGGCAGGATACTTCGGTCACGAACCAGAAGCCGAAGATCAGCATGAGCAGCAGGCCCAGCGGCATGCACAGGATCACCACGCCCCAGAACAGGATCTGCACGATGGCCGCCGCCAGTGCATGGGGCAGGAACGCGATCATGCAGTTGATGCTGTTTTTCACGGTCAGGCTGAAGGGCTGATCCAGCAGCACCACCTGCGGCCACATGTAGGCGAACAGCATCTGGAAGATGAGCAGGTTCAGCACCGTGGCCACCCACAGCGGCACGCCCACATTGATGCCCTTGCTCAGCATATTGAAGCAGAAATACACAAGGAAGATCTGCGCCGTGACCACCACACAGTAGAAGATGCCCGGCGCAATGCTGGCCTTGAAGTTGCGCTTGAAGGCACGGCGATAGGTCACCCACCAGTAACCGGCTTCGTCACGCAGGGCACGCAGCACGGTATCGTACATGCCGGCCAGCGCAGGCCCGGCCAGAATTCCGCCTACCACCGCGCTTGCCAGCATGACAGGCAGGCTGTTTGCCAGAAAGCCGATGTACACCAGACAGATCACCGGCAGAAAGCCGATGCAGGCCAGCAGGTTTGCAAGGAACATGCCGTTCATATCGCGGCCCACAAGCTCAAAAAAACGGCCTATGCCGGTCTTGCGGGGAGCATCCTTTTCAACGCCCTTACCGGCCTTGAAGTCATTTGCGGAAGGAAATAAACCCATGTTCGTATGGTACCTCTCTCTTCATCCATTGGGCCGGCAGAAAGCATTTCGTGCAGAAAGTGCCATTGTGCTGGCTTTACAACTATAAATATACCCGCATTTTGTCAATTTTGCAAGACCGCAGATCCTCCGATTTGTAAAAAAAGTGTTATTTCTCCCCTTTTTACAAAAAGTGTGATACAATGACAATGGCATATTTTGCCGAAGGGAGGAAAACGCAATGAGCATTTTTCGCACGATTGCGATGTTTATTTACTTATTTGGTTATATGATCGTCCATTATGGCGTGCTGCGCCGGGCGGAACGCGCTCTGGCTGCAGGCGACATGCAGCTGGTGGAAGAGCTCGTCAACAAGCATATCCCGCACTGGAGCCGGGGCATTTTAAAGGTGACCGGCGTTTTCCTGAGCGTGGAGGGCCTTGAGAATATCCCCAAAGATACGGCCTGCGTGTTCGTGGGCAACCACCGCAGCTACTACGACATCCCGCTTTTGCTGGCCAGTCTGGATAAGCCCCACGGCATCCTTGCCAAGGAAGAGCTGGAAAAGATCCCGCTGCTGAACCGCTGGATGAAGCTGCTGGGCTGCGTGTTCGTGCAGCGCGACGACCTGCGGGCATCCGTGCGCGCCCTGAACGATGCCACTGCCATTGTGGAGAGCGGCAAGAGCTTCGTCATTTTCCCGGAGGGCACCCGCTACAAAGGGGAAGAGGGCGGTGCCGGTGAGTTCAAGGCCGGTGCATTCCGCATTGCCGTCAAGACCGGCGCACCGGTGGTTCCGGTGGCCATTACCGGTGCACGTGCCCTGTTCGAGAACAATGGCAACCTGTGCCATCCGGGCAGCGTGCATATCAAGGTGCTGCCGCCCATCCGGACTGCAGGCATGAGCAAGGCCGAGCAGAAGCAGCTGCCGGACGCTGTGCGTCAGGCCATTCTGGCACAGCTGTAAATCAGAACTTGGAGGGAACTGCCCCATGGCAAGCTACCGTTACGAACGCGATATCGACCCCAAAGACCTCCAGCCCCGCAAACAGCGCCAGTACACCCGCAAGGAACGCTGGGCCAACTGGTGGGATTATAACCTCAAGTGGGTCATCATCATCGGCATCATCGTGGTGTTCTTCGGCTACAACTTCATCGGGCAGTATTTCTTTACCGTCCATGCAGACTATAACGTGGCCGTTGTGGCACCCCACTACCTGCCGGAAGCCACCCAGACCGCCCTGCAGGACGCCCTTGCCGCCTACGGCGAAGACCGGAACGGTGACGGCAAGGTGGTGGTAAAGCTGAACCTCTACACCATGGACTTTGGCAACGAGGACTCGGATGCCTACCTTGACATGGCAGGCACCACCAAACTTTCCACCGACATTCAGGGCGCGCTGAGTTCCATCTTCATCCTGTACGACCCAGCCGGGTTCCAGCAGACCACCGGCACCCTGCGCTACCTCGACGGCAGCCTGCCGCAGTCCGACGCAGACAGTGACTGGTGGAACATGGTCTACCGCTGGACCGACTGCCCGGTGCTGGCGGGCCTTGATCTGGGCGATTACGCTTCTGATGCTGTGCAGAGCGAAAGCGGCTCCAGTCAGGAGCTGATGAGCCGGTACTATATCGGCATCCGCGGCGCATGGAACAAGGACTCCGCCGGCCTGCTTGAGGGCGGCGAAGAACTGTGGAACAAGCTGACCGCCGGGGCTGTTTCTACCGCCAGTGCAGAGGGCTGAGCCATGCGGTTCCGGGTAAAGCGCGGCGGGCCTGCCGCCGGGTTCACATTTGACCGCACAGCAAAGCCGGTGCAAAGGCCAGAGCCGGAAAAGCCGGTCTCCCTTGCACAGGCGCTGGATAATCCCTATGGGAGATATTACGGCAAAGCAAGGAGCCGGGAAGAACTGCTGAAAAACAGATAATATGCAAATAGAACTCCCCCAGTCGCCTTCGGCGACAGCCCCCTCGGGGATGGGGCCTTTGGCAGAACCGGAAACTTTTCCGCTTTGTCAAAGGCTCCCTCTTTGAGGGAGCTGGCAAACCCGCAAGGGTTTGACTGAGGGAGTTCGTTTTCTATTTTGTTCTTTTTACACATATCTGATTTGAAATATTCTCCCCTTTGAAACGCCGGAGGTTTTGTTGTTTCTCCGTCCCAGTTATGGTATACTTACTGGGTATCTATTATCTTGATGGTATTTATCATACATACAAAAGGATGTGAACCCATGGACGCACTGGAACAGGCGCGCGCCGAGATCGACACGGTGGATGCCCAGCTGGCTGCGCTGTTTGAGCGGCGGATGGCCGCCGTGCTGCAGGTGGCCGAATACAAAAGAGCCCATGGCCTGCCCGTTTACGATGCCGCCCGCGAGACGGCAGTGCTGGAAAAGGCTGCGGCCCGCATTCAGGACCCGGCCCTGCGGCCCTACTATAAAGACCACGTGCAGAACCTGATGGACGTGGCAAAGCAGTACGAAGCCGTGGTGCTGGGCCAAAACCGCGCCGCCTATCAGGGCGTGGAGGGCGCCTTTGCCCACATTGCCCTCCGGGCGCTGTTCCCCCACGCCGAGGCTGTGAGCTATCCCACCTGGGACGAGGTATTTGACGCGGTGGAACGCGGCGATGCTGCCCGGGGCGTCGTTCCCTTTGAGAACAGCCATGCGGGCGATGTTTCCGCCGTGCTGGATCTGTGCTATAACCATCCGGCGCTGTGGGTGGTGGATGTGTACGATCTGCCCATCTCCCAGAATCTTCTGGTGCTGCCGGGTACAAAACTCGACCAGATCAAAAGCGTCTACAGCCACCAGCAGGCCATCGCCCAGAGCGAAACCTTTTTAAGGCAGTTCGGCCTGCCCGCCACCGCCATGGCCAACACCGCCATGGCCGCAAAGTTCGTGGCCGAAAGCGGCGACTCCTCCAAAGCGGCCATTGCAAGCGTGGAGACGGCGGCACTGTACGGGCTGGAGGTGCTGGTGCCCAGCATCAACACCGACGGCGACAACACCACCCGCTTTATCGTGCTCAGCCGCGAAAAGCCTACCGGCGGCAACCGGTTCTCGCTGCTGTTCACGGTGGACAACAAACCCGGCAAGCTGGGCGAGGTGATCCAGATCATCGGTGCCAGCGGCTTCAATATGGAGTCCATCAAGAGCCGGCCCATGCCTCATGTGCCGTTTGAATATTATTTTTACGTGGAGCTGGTGGGCGACCCCACCGCCGACGAGACCGCCGCGCTGCTGCGTGAGCTTGACCGCACCTGCCGTACCGTGCGGCTGTTAGGAGTGTATACCAAATGAGTGAATTTATCGGAACCAAGCTGACCATGAATCTGGGCGAGCGCAGCTATGACATCATCGTCAAGAGCGGCTCGCTGGAAAACCTGTACCAGTTCGCCCGGCTGGACCGCCGTGTGGCCGTTGTGACCGACAGTGGTGTGCCCGCACAGTACGCCCAGATGGTGGCCGACCAGTGCAAGGATGCCCACATCATCACGGTGCCGCAGGGCGAAGCCAGCAAGAGCTTTAAAATTCTGGAATCCGTCCTCAAGCAGATGCTGGAATTCGGCATGGGCCGCGGCGATCTGGTGATCGCCGTGGGCGGCGGCGTGGTGGGCGATCTGGCCGGTTTTGCCGCTTCCATCTACATGCGGGGCATCGACTTCATCAACTGCCCCACCACCACCCTTTCCATGATCGATTCCTCTATCGGCGGCAAGACCGCCGTGGATCTGGGCGATACCAAAAACATCGTGGGCGCTTTCTGGCAGCCCAAGCTCGTCATCGTGGATCCGGACACCCTTTCCACCCTGCCCCGCCGCCACTTCATCAACGGTCTGGCAGAAGCCGTCAAGGCAAGCCTGCTGGCAGACCCCGAGCTGTTCGCGATCTTTGAAAATGGCGACGTGGATGCCCAGATCGGCGAGATCATCTGCCGCAGCCTGCGGTTCAAGAAGAACATCGTGGAGCAGGACGAGACTGAGCAGGGCATGCGCAAGGCCCTCAACTTCGGCCACACCATCGGCCACGGCATCGAGGCCGTCAAGGGCATCAAGGGCCGCCGCACCGTGGGCCTTTACCACGGCGAGTGCGTGGCTCTGGGCATGCTGCCCATGATCGAATCCAAGGCACTGCAGAAGCGGGTGCGCGCGGTGTACCGCCGCCTCGGCCTGCCCACCCGCACTACTTACGATAAGGAAAAGGTGCTGGCTGAAATGCTGCACGACAAAAAGGCACAGAGCGGCCAGATCACCATTATCAAGGTGCCGGGTCTGGGCTGCTGGCGCGCCGAGACCATCCCGGTGGAGGGTCTGCGTCCCCTGCTGGGCATTGAGGAGTAAGCCATGAAAAATACATTCGGCAGCGACCTTTCGCTGACCATTTTCGGCGAGAGCCATGGCCGCGCCATCGGCGCGGTGTTGGACGGCATGGCCGCAGGCCTGCCGGTGGACGAGGCATTTCTCGCCGCCTGCATGGACAAGCGCCGTGCCCGGGGCGACGGCCTGTCCACCCCCCGGGTGGAGGCAGATGCCGTGCAGCTGCTGTCCGGCGTGGTGAACGGCCGCACCACCGGCACCGCCATTGCCCTGATGATCGAAAATACCAACACCCGCAGCGGCGATTACGCCAAAACGGCAGACCTTCTGCGCCCCGGCCATGCAGACTACACCGCCTACGCCAAGTACCACGGCTTTCAGGATGCGCGCGGCGGCGGGCACTTCTCCGGCCGGGTGACGGCCGCCCTTGTGGCGGGCGGTGCCATTGTGCTGAGCGCACTGCGCCGTGCGGGCATCGACATCACCACCCATATCGCAGAGTGCGCTGGCATTGCGGACACCCGCTTTGCACAGGATGATGCCGCACAGCTCTCTGCTCAGGTGGAAGCCCTTGCCAGCAAGCCCGAGGGCTTTGCGGTGCTGGATGAAACCGTAGAAGAACCCATGAAAGCCGCCATCCGTGCCGCCGGTGCGGATGGCGACAGCGTGGGCGGGATGCTGGAAACCGCCATCCTCGGCCTGCCGGCAGGCATCGGTGAGCCCTATTTCGACAGCGTGGAAAGCGAGATCGCACATCTGGCGTTCTCGGTGCCCGCCGTCAAGGGCATCGAGTTCGGCACCGGCTTCGGCTTTGCCGGAATGCGCGGCTCCGAAGCAAACGACGCCTTCCGCATGACGCCGCAGGGAGCAGTCGTCACTGCCACCAACCACAATGCGGGCATCAACGGCGGCATCGCCAACGGGATGCCGGTGGTGTTCCGCACCGTGGTCAAACCCACACCCAGCATCTACAAGCAGCAGGATACAGTAGACTATCTTGCCAAAAAGGACGCACAGCTGTCCATTCAGGGCCGTCACGACCCCTGCATCGTGCCCAGAGCCGCCATCGTACAGACCTGCGCCGCCGCACTGGCTGTGGGCGACCTGCTCACGGCACGCTACGGCGCGGCATGGATGACCCACCCCACCAGCTTCCGGAAGGAGGACGAGTAAAATGGAATACGGACTCATCGGCGCAAAACTCGGCCACTCCTACTCCAAGATCATCCACGAGATGCTCTGCGGCTACCACTACGACCTGTGCCCTCTGCCCACCGAGGAAGAGGCCCGGGCCTTTCTGGCAAAGCGGCAGTTCAAGGCCATCAATGTGACCATCCCCTATAAAAAGCTGGTGATGGAATACTGCTCCTACATTGACCCGCGGGCCAAGGCCATCGGGGCGGTGAACACGGTGGTGAACAAAAACGGCCTGCTCTACGGCTATAACACCGATTATATGGGCTTTGCCCACCTGTGCGACGCCCACGGCGTGAATTTTGCAGGCAGAACCGTGCTCATTCTGGGCACCGGCGGCACCCACAACACCACCAGCGCTGTGGCCCGGGACAAGGGCGCGGCAAAGGTGCTCACCGTCAGCCGCCATCCGGACCCGGAAAAGGGCGAACTGAGCTATGCAGAGGCCGTTTCCAGCGGGGCGCAGATTGTGATCAACACCACCCCGGCGGGCATGTACCCGAATGTAGGTGTGTGCAATCTGGACGTTGCCGCCATGCCGGACCTCGAGGCTGTAGTGGATGTGGTGTACAACCCCGACAAGACCGAGCTCATCCTCCGCGCCGAGGAAGCGGGCGTGCCGGTGGCTGTGGGCGGCCTTGAAATGCTGGTGGCGCAGGCGGTGTATGCCGCAGAATATTTTCTGGACCGCAAGTTCGAGGATGCGCCGGTTGAAATTCGGCGCATCACTGCCGCACTGCGCCGGGATATGCTGAACATTGCCCTGATCGGGATGCCCTCTTCCGGCAAGACCACCCTCGGCAGGATGCTGGCAAAGAGCCTTGGCCGTACCTTTGTGGATCTGGATGAGGAGATCGTAAAGACCGATGGCCGCAGCATCCCGGATATCTTTGCAGCCGAGGGCGAGGACGGCTTCCGCACAAAGGAAACTGCCGAAACACAGCGCTTTGGCAAAGAGGGCCGGCAGCTCATTTCCTGCGGCGGCGGCATTGTAAAAAAGCCGGAGAATCTGCGTGCTCTGCACCAGAACGGTGTCATTCTGTTCATCGACCGGCCGGTGGATGCGCTAGCCGTGGGCGGCGGCAGGCCGCTTTCTTCCAGCATGGACGCACTGCGCCAGATGGAAGCACAGCGCCGTCCGCTGTATCTGGCAGCGGCAGATGCCGTCATTCCCAACAACGGCACGCTGGACGATGCCCTGCATGCCGCCATGGAGGCACTGGATGAAATTTTTGATTCTTAACGGCCCGAACCTCAACATCATGCGCTGGTCGGAGCCGGGCGTACCCGGTGAGCTGGATTATAACGCCATCATGGACTATGTGCAGGCAGGCTGCGAACAGCTGGGCATTGAGACCGACTGCTGCCAGTCCAACCACGAGGGCGACCTCGTGGACGAAATTCAGGCTGCAGCGGGCCGGGTGGACGGCATCGTGCTCAACCCCGGGGCCTACGCCCACTACAGCGTGGCCATTCTGGACGCGCTGCGCCTGTGCGGCGTACCCGCCGTGGAAGTGATGCTGCACGCCCCGGACGAGCGGGAGCCCTTCCGCAAGACGGACGTGGTGTCCTTTGGCTGTCAGGGCCACTTCATCGGGGAAGGCCCGCAGGGCTACCTGCACGCCTGCATCTATCTGGCCCAGCTGCTGCGCACCGACGGCTCCAGCAAGGCGCATATCGTGATGTAAAAACGAAAGGAAATTATCACTATGATCATCTCCACCAAAAAAGGGACTCCGAAGGACGAACTGGAAAAGATCGTTGACAAATTCGAGAAGCAGGGTCTGGACGTGACCCTGATCACCGGCAAGGACTACAACGTGTTCGGTCTGGTGGGCGACACCACCAAGATCGACGAACGGGATGTGCTGGCAAACCCGTGGATCGACAACGTCACCCGCGTGTCCGCGCCCTATAAGCGTGCAAACCGCCTGTTCCACCCGGCAGATTCCGTGATCGACTGCGGCGGCGTGAAGATCGGCGGCAAGGAAAAGATCGCCGTCATGGCAGGCCCCTGCAGCATCGAGGGCGCAGAGCAGGCTCTGCGCATTGCACAGGGCGTGAAGGCCGGCGGTGCCACCCTGTTCCGCGGCGGTGCCTACAAGCCCCGCACCTCTCCCTACTCCTTCCAGGGCCTTGAGACCGAGGGCATTCTGGATATGGTAAAGGCCCGCGAGGCCACCGGCATGCCCATCGTCTCCGAGCTGATGAGCGAGGACCGCATCCCGGAGTTTGAGGAGTACGTGGACGTGGTGCAGATCGGTGCCCGCAACATGCAGAACTTCCAGCTGCTCAAGGCCGTGGGCAAGATGCACAAGCCGGTGCTGCTCAAGCGCGGCCTGTGCAACACCATCGAGGAGTGGATCATGAGCGCTGAGTATATCATGGCCGGCGGCAACGAGCAGGTCATTCTGTGCGAGCGCGGCATCCGCACCTTCGAGAAGTACACCCGCAACACCCTCGATCTCTCTGCAGTGCCCATCATCCACGAAAAGACCCACCTGCCCATCATCGTGGACCCCAGCCACGCCACCGGCAAGGCCAATCTGGTCGAGCCCATGATGATCGCTGCCGTGGCCGCCGGTGCCGATGGTCTGGAAGTGGAGGTCCACTACGACCCGCAGCACGCATGGAGCGACGGCGCACAGTGCCTGACCCCGGATTCCTTCGCACAGGCCATGGCAAAGTGCCGTCAGGTGGCATGGGCCATTGGCCGGGATATGTAACGGCCTATGCTGGTAACGATTCAGAACGCGCGTTCCGTGGGCGGCACCATCACTGCCCCACCCAGCAAGAGCATGGCTCACCGTGCTGTGCTCTGTGCGGCACTGGCCGAGGGCCGCAGCCACATCACCAATCTGGAATTCAGCAAGGACATCTCTGCCACGCTGGGCGCAGCGGCACAGCTGTGCGCCCGTGTGCGCACCGGCGCAGACGATGCTGTGGTGGAAGGGCTGGGGCATTTTGTGCCCCTTGCCGCGCCGGTGGACTGCTGCGAGAGCGGCAGCACCCTGCGCTTTCTCATCCCCATCGCCAGCCTGACCGGACAGGCAGTTTCCTTCACCGGCCGCGGGCGGCTGATGGAGCGGCCTCAGTCGGTGTATGAAGCTCTGTACCGGGAGCAGGGCCTGCGGTTTGAGCAGAGCGCTGCCGGGCTGACCGTGGAAGGGGCACTGACCCCCGGCGAATACCGCCTTGCAGGCAATGTATCCAGCCAGTTCATCAGCGGGCTGCTGTTTGCTCTGCCGCTGCTGGCCGGAGACAGCACGCTGCACCTCATTCCGCCGGTGGAGAGCCGCAGCTACATCGATATGACCCGCTCTGTGCAGGCAGCCTTCGGTGTGCAGAGCCATTGGCTGGACGAAAACACTCTTGCCATCCCGGGCGGGCAGCACTATCGCCCCTGCGATTACACCGTGGAGGGCGATTACAGTCAGGCCGCGTTCCCGGCGGTGCTGGGGGCCGCGTGCGGCGGCGTGACCATCACCGGCCTTGCCCCGGAAACGCTGCAGGGCGATGCCGCCATTCTGGACATCCTGCGCCGGTGCGGCGCGGTGTTTACCCGCACGGCAGAGGGCATCTCTTTTGAAAAGGCCCCCCTGCACGGTGTGGACATTGACCTTGCGGACTGCCCGGACCTTGGCCCTGTGCTCATGGTGCTGGGCCTGCTGTGCGAGGGCACTACAGTCATCCGCAACGCAGAGCGTTTACGCCTGAAGGAGAGTGACCGCATCGCTGCCATGGAGGCCGAGCTGCGTGCCTGCGGCGGCGTGCTGGAAAGCGAGGGCGGCACCATTACGGTGCACGGCTGCGCGAACAGGCTGCACGCCCCGGCAGGTGTTCTGCATGGGCACAATGACCACCGTGTGGTCATGAGCCTTGCGGTGCTGGCCCTGAGTACGGGCATCCCCCTGACCGTGGACGATGCCGAAGCCATTACAAAAAGCTGGCCGAATTTCTTTGAAGCCATCAAGCCCTTGGGCGCGGAGGTGGAATATGCTTGATAAAACAAAACGTTATCTCGTGGTGGGCCTTGGCCTGCTGGGCGGCAAATACGCGCTGGAACTGACGAAAGCCGGTTTCCATGTGGACGGCATCAACCGCAGCGAAGGGCATTTGCAGTACGCGCTAGAGCACGGCTATATCGCCAGCGGCAAGACCCACGATTTTGAGGACCTTGTGAGCAGCGCCGACCACATCATCTTTGGTCTGTACCCCACGGCCCTCATCGAGTGGTTCCGCACCTACGGCCATCTGCTCAAGCCCGGCTGCATCTTTACCGATGTTTCCGGCGTAAAGACCGGCCTTGTGGAGCCGGTGCAGGCCATGTGCCCGGCGGGCGTGGAGTTCATTGCCAGCCACCCGATGGCAGGGCGTGAGACTTCCAGCGTGGAGCACGCCGCCGAGGTGAACTTTGCCCCGGCCAACTTCATCATCACCCCCACGGAAAAGAACACGCCAGAGGCCATTCAGTGGGCAAAGGACCTGGCCGAAGTGCTGGGCTTCCACCACATCTGCACCCTGACGGTGCAGGAGCACGACAAGATGATCGGCTATGTGAGCCAGCTGTGCCACGCCATCGCCGTGAGCCTGATGTGCGCCAACGATAACTCTTCGCTGTGCGAGTACACCGGCGACTCCTTCCGTGACCTGACCCGCATTGCACGCATCAACGATAAAATGTGGGCAGAGCTGTTTTTGTGGAATAAGGAAAACCTCATCAGCGAGATTGACCAGTTCGATGCTGCGCTGCAGCAGATGCGCGCTGCCCTTGTGGCCGACGACCGGAACAAGCTGGAAGAGATGTTCCGTCTTTCCACCCAACGCCGCGCGGCGTTCGACAAAAAACTGCCCGAATAAACCGGAGGTGCTCCCATGCCCAAGCAGGAAGGCCAGAAATCCAAGCTTTTGACCCTTTTGCGTATTCTGGAACAAAAGACCGATGAAGAACACCTGCTCAATGTACCGCAGCTGGTAGAGCTGCTGGAACAGCAGGACATTCTTGCCGAGCGCAAAAGCATCTACAGCGATATCGACACCCTGCGCAGTCTGGGGTATGACATCCAGCTGCGGCGCGGGCGCGGCGGCGGCTACTGGCTGGCCAGCCGCACCTTTGAGCTTTCTGAGCTGAAGCTGCTGGTGGATGCCGTACAGGCCAGCAAGGTTGTGTCGGCACGCACCAGCAGTAAACTCATCCATAAACTGGAAGCCCTCTGCTCCGACTACGAGGGCACCCAGCTGCAGCGTCAGGTGTACGTGGATGGCCGCCCCAAAAGCGACAGCCACACCCTGCTTTACAGCATCGATGCGCTGCACAGCGCCATCAATGCGGGCAGAATGGTGCGGTTCCGCTACAAGGACGGCGGCACCCGCGCCGTCAGCCCGTGGCAGCTGGCATGGGAAAACGGCTGCTACTACCTTATCGCTTATCAGGACGAGAAAGAGCCTGCGGGCATCCGCAACTACCGCGTGGACCGCATGTCTTCCGTGACGGTGCTGGGCGATGCCCGCCGGGGCAAGGCCGAGTTCCGCCAGTTCGACCTGCCCGCCTATCTGCGCAAGCACTTCAACATGTTCGGCGGGCCGGAGTACCGGGTCACTCTGCGCTGCACCGCCGACCTGGAAAGCGCCATGCGCGACCGCTTTGGCAAAACGCCGCTGTTCGTGCCGGAGGAAGACGGTGCATATTTTCACTTTGATGTGCCGGTATGCGTCAGCCCCCAGTTCTACGGCTGGGTGTGCGGCTTTGGCGGCAAGGTAGAAGTAACGGCTCCCGCCGAGGTGCGCAAGGGGATACACGATATGGTGCAGGCCCTTGCGAAGCAGCACGATTAAAATGGCCTCCGCTTCGCTCTGGCCATCATCAGATGAAATGATATTTATAATCAGGTTCCGGAAAAATCTGCGGATTTTTCCGGAACCTTTTTTCACAGGGAAGGCCCGGACCGGGAGATGCAGCGTTTCCGGCAGGAAATAATTTCACGGCACCGTCCTGCCCTGTGGAGCCAGAGCGCCAGATGCTGCTTTCCGATACGACTCCATCCGTGAAAAATGCAAACCCCGGCAGGCCGCAGCCTGCCGGGGTTTGCTGTTCCTATAAATAATTCTTCCGCTGAGCATGGCCAGAGCGAAGCGGAGGCCATTCTGAATCTCTCACTCCTCAAATTCCAGATCGCCGGGCAAAATCAGATCCAGCTCGGCGGCAGGTTCTGCCACAAGGCGGCGGCTCTGGTGGAAGATGGCCTTTTCCAGCGTGTTGCGGGCAAGACGGCCGTTGCCGGCGGTGCGGCTGTCCAGCGCCTGACGGCGCTTGTAGTAGCCCAAAAGCGGGAAGGTACAGCCCTCGGCAAGGCGGTAGCCCTTGCCCTTTGCCAGCACGTTGGTGATGTCCAGCAGCTCGTCTGCCGTGTAGTCCGGGAACTCGATCTTGTTGGGGAAGCGGCTGGCAAGGCCGCTGTTGGCAGTGAGAAAAGTCTCCATCTCCCGGGTGTAGCCTGCAAGGATCACCACCAGCTCGTCCCGGTGGTCCTCCATGCCCTTCACAAGGGTGTCGATGGCTTCGAGCCCAAAGCTGTCCTGCTCGCCGCGGTAGAGGCTGTAGGCTTCATCGATAAACAGCACACCGCCGAGGGCACTCTCGATGACGCTATTGGTCAGCGGGGCGGTGTGACCGGTGTAGCGGCCCACAAGGTCGGCGCGGGTCACTTCCACCAGCTGGCCGCCCTTCAGCGCGCCGATGGCCTTGAGGTACTTTGCCACCAGCCGGGCAATGGTGGTCTTGCCGGTGCCCGGGTTGCCGGTGAAGATCATGTGCATGGAAAGGCTGGCGGTCTTGAAACCTGCCGCCGCGCGGCGCTGCTGCACCTGCAGGTTATCCGCCAGACCGAACACATACTCCTTGACCGCCCCAAGGCCCACAAGGCCGTTGAGTTCGGCGCGGATTTCATCTACAGCGCCCGTGTACTCGGCAGGCAGCAGGGCAGACAGCTCCTGCTCGGGCTGGTCGTTCAGGCTGAACCATACGCCCTCCGGCTTTGCGGTCAGGGTGACGGTGCCGGTAAGCTTTGCATCGGTCTGCAGGCAGTATTCACTCAGGGCACGGAAGATCTCATCACAGGCTTCCGCAAGGCCCGCCGCACCCTTTTCCTTAGAGCACTGGGCGGCTACATAGTCCCGCACATCGGCCCCGGCAGAGAGGGTCAGGCCAAGGCGTGCGCTCACCTTCTGGGCCAGCGCATTCAGCTGCTGCGCCGCCAGCGCTGCAAGGTCCCCGCGGGCAAAGGCGCTGGTCTCGCACACATCGCCCACCGCCGCCACAAAGGGCGCACCGAACTTATCTGCCAGCACGTCCCGGCCCTTGCGGGAAAAGAAGATGAGGTACTTGCCGCAGGGCGTGATACTGCTCACAGCGCCCGGTGCCAGCGCCGTGCCTGCATCCACAAGGATGCCCTCCTTGTTCACAAGATACCGGCTGGAAAGCGGTGCGCTGCCCTTCACAGCAAGGTCTGCAAGGGTCTTGAGGAAGGCCGCATGGCAGCTCTCGTAATGCTCAAAAATCACGATCTCCCCGGGGGCGTGCAGGGCCGCATACAGATCCTGCAAAAACAGCTTTTCCGCACCGGAATTGGGGTAGAGGGCAAGGTCCACCACCGCGGTTTTGTCGCTCTGCAAAAGGCCCCGCGCCGCCATGATGCGGGCGGTCTCTGCCAGCGCAAAATGCCGCCCCGTACCGGCTCCGCCGCACAGCAGGATCACATTGCGTGCTGCCGGGCGCTCGGTGCCCAGCACAAAGGGCCGGCGCATGGCGCGCACCACGCTGTCCACAAAGGCATCCTGCCCGAGAACGGTCTTTTTCACCTCGGCGGCAAGGCCCTCAAAGCTGCCAAGGTGCTCTGCGGTCACATCGGCAGTGCCCTTGGCAAGCAGGCCGTCCGCTTCCATATCCCGCAGCATCTGGCGGCTGTCCTCCAGAGCAGACTGCACCGCAGTGTCCTGCGTTTTCAGCTGGGCGTTCTGTTTTTTGAGCAGGGCATCCAGCTGCTTCTGGTTTTCCAGCAGAGCAGCGTTCAGGTCCGGCACGGCTGAGGTCCCGGATTTCTGTGGCTTTGCCTCCGGCTGGGCGGTGCCGCCAAAGCGCGGCCTGCCCCCTGCACCGAACACACCGTTCATAAGGTTTTCCCAATCGTCGGTATATGCCATGGTTTGCCCTCCGTTTTTGTCGTTTTCTTCCAGTATAGTGTACCCGGACAGGTTTTGCAATTCCCTCTTGCAAAAAAGACCGCCGGTGTTTACACTTATATCTGATAGGAAATCTGCAAGAAGGAATGAAGAAACTATGACCGTCAAAACGCCCGCCGAACTGAAAACGCTGTACGAGAGCATCTCCTTTGACCTTCAAACCACCTACACCGGCCCGCTGGGGCAGGAATATGCTGTTTCCGGCACCCATCTGCGCCTGTGGGCACCCACGGCGCAGAGGGTGGAGGTCAGCCTTTACCGCAAAGGCAGCGGCGGTGAGCCCATAGGCACTCTGCCGCTGGAGCGGGGGCAGCAGGGGGTGTGGAGCATCTATCTGCCCGGCGACCAGCACGGACGATACTATACCTATACGGTCACGGTGGATGGCATTTCGCGCCAGACCGGCGACCCCTATGCCCGGGCGGCAGGCGTGAACGGCACCCGCAGCATGATCGTAGATCTTGCCCGCATCGCCCCCTCCGGGTGGGAGCATGATGTGCGTCCGGTCATCCCGCCGGAGCAGCGCGCGGTGTGGGAGGTGAGCGTGCGCGACTTCTCGCAGGACGCTGCCAGCGGCGTGCGCCCGGCATGGCGGGGCAAGTTCATGGCCTTTACCCAGCAGGGCACCACCCTGCACGGGGACGGCATCCACCCCACCTGCCTGAACTACCTCCGGCGTCTGGGCGTGAAGTATGTGCAGCTGATGCCCATTTTTGATTTTGGCAGCGTGGACGAGGCAAAGCCGCTGCTGCGGCAGTACAACTGGGGCTATGACCCCACCAACTACAATGTGCCCGAAGGCAGCTATTCCACCGACCCCACCCGCGGCGAGGTGCGCATCCGGGAGTGCAGGGAAATGATCGCAGCCCTGCACGCGGCGGGCATCGGTGTGGTGATGGATGTGGTGTATAACCACATGTACCGCAATAAGAACCCGCTGAACGACACCGTGCCCTGCTACTTTTTCCGCCAGAACGAGGACGGCAGCTTTTCCAACGGCAGCGGCTGCGGCAACGAATTTGCCAGCGAGCGTCCCATGGCCCGGCGGTATATGATTGATTCCATCCTCTACTGGGCGCAGGAATACCACATCGACGGCTTCCGGTTTGACCTGATGGGTCTGTACGACGTGGAGACCATCAACGCAGTGCGTGCCGCGCTGGATGCTCTGCCCGGCGGGCGGGATATCCTGATGTACGGCGAGCCGTGGCAGGGCGGCGGGAGCCAGCTGCACCGGTACGAGGCCAACAAGGCCAATCTGGCGATGCTGGACGAGCAGGTGGGCATCTTCTGCGACGACACCCGCGACACCATCAAGGGCGGCTGCTTCAACGCCCGGGAGCCGGGCTATGTGGAGGGCAGGCCCGGCAGTTTCTGGGACATCGGCGGCGCGGTGGCGGCATGGTGCCGCAGCGACCGTCTGCCGCCCCACGCGCCCAGCCAGATCGTGAGCTATGTTTCCGCCCACGACAACTTCACCCTGTGGGACAAGCTGCTGCTGGTGCGGTACGAAAAGCCGGAGTTCACGGCGGCAGACAGCACAGCCCTTGCCCAGAACCGGCTGGCGGCGGGCATTTACCTGACCAGCTTCGGCCTGCCTTTCCTGCAGGCGGGCGAGGAGTTTGCCCGCACCAAAAAAGGGAAGGGCAACAGCTACTGCTCTTCGCCTGCGCTGAACCGGCTGGACTGGGAGCGGGCCGAAAAATATCATGCACTGGTGGACTACTACCGCGGCCTGCTGGCGCTGCGGGCAAGATTCCCGCAGCTTTCCAGCACCGACCCCCACGCGCCGGATGCCCTGTATTTTTTCTCACTGGAGCAGCCGCTGGTGGGCTGGCAGCTGCCCGCCCAGTGGGGCGACGGCGCAGCATGGCAGGCGCTGTGCGTGTTCTATAACCCTACCGAGACCAGCAAGGTCGTGCCGCTGCCGGTTGGGCGCTGGCAGATGCTGAGCGACGGCATCTCGTCCAGCCTGTGGCGCGGCCCGGCAAGAGTGTATGAGCACGAGGCCGTGCTGATGCCTTACAGTGCCACCATCTTTGGACAGATATAAAAACAGGAGCGGATGGAAAGTTCTCATCCGCTCCTGTTTTCTATTTTGTTCAGCTGTTGGAAGCCGTCTTTTCGCCCAGCGTCACATTGACCGTCTGCATCTGGCCTTCACGCGCAATGGTGATGGAAAGCGTATCGCCTGCTGCGTGCTTCTGCATCAGGGTGCCAAGGTCGTCCTTGGAGGCGATCTCGGTGCCGTCCACGCTCACGATGCGGTCACCGGCCTGCAGGCCTGCCTTTTCGGCAGGGCCGCCCTTGACCACCTCCACAACGTAAACGCCGTAGGCATTCACGCCCAGTTGAGAAGCAGTCTGTGCGTCGGTCACGGCCAGATAGGTGATGCCCAAATAAGGCCGTCCGGTCACATAGCCGTTCTCCAGCAGTTCCTGTGCCACCTTGATGGCATCGTTGATGGGGATGGCAAAGCCCAGACCCTCTGCATCGCTGGAAGAGGATTTTGCATTCACAATGCCGACCAGCTCACCGTTCATATTGAACAGGCCGCCGCCGGAGTTGCCGGGGCTGACCGAAGCATCCATCTGGATCAGGGACATGGTGTTCACAGAGCTGCTGCCCTGAATGGTGACGCTGCGGTTCAAAGCGCTGATCATGCCGCCGGTCACGGTGCCGCCCAGCTCACCCAGCGGGTTGCCCACAGCCATCACGCTCTGGCCCACCTTCAGGCTGTCGCTGTTGCCCACGGTGGCGGGGGTCAGGCCGTCAGCATCGATCTTGATGACCGCGATATCGCTGGTGGTATCTTCGCCCACGAGGGTGGCGGTGTAGTCCTTGTCACCAATGGTAACGGTGATGGTGGAAGCGCCGTCCACCACATGTGCACAGGTGAGGATGTAGCCGTCCGAGCTGATGATCACGCCGCTGCCGGCACCGCTCTCCACCTGATTCTGGCCGTACCACGACCACTGAGAGTAGACCACCTGCTCCGTAGTGATGACCACCACGCTGGGGCTGACCAGATCAGCCACCTGTTCAGTGGTCAGGCTGCTGCCGCTGCTGGATGCTGCGGTGATGGAACTATCCGAACCGGATGCACTGTCGGCCGTAGAGGAAGGTGCCACCTGCTGAATGACCACCTTGCCGCTGCCGCCAAACTTTGCCCCCACAAAGCCGCCCGCAAAGCCCATGGCTGCGGCCAGCACCAGCGCCACGGCGCTGCGTGCAACGCGCTTGCCATTAAACTTTTTCTTCTTTTTAGGGGGCTGCGCGTCCTGCGGCTGTACTGGATGTACCGGCGGCGTTGCACCGCCTGCGCCGTTGTCTGTCTGCGGGGCGGTGTAAGCGGTCTCCGGTTCCGGCTGCGGGTCGTTGTACTGGTTGGCGGTGTTCATGCCGCTGCTGCCCACATTGGGATAACCGGTATCTCCGCTTTCGTTTTTATCCTGAGAGGAATAATCATATTCCCATTTGTTCTCATTGTCCATGCTGATACTTCCTTTCCGTAAGGGATACGTCCACAGGAGCCCTGTTCCTTTGAACTGCTCCTATTGTAACCGTCAATTGTGAAAATCAATCGCGCGCGCCGTGAAGAAACTGTGAAATAAAGACGCGCTTTCCGCCCTTGACAGCGGCCTTTGCGCTTGCTATTGTAAAAGCGTAAATTCAGGAGGAACACACCATGGAACTGCACCGCACAGACGAGGGCTTTGCCCTCTATAAGGAAAAAACACAGATCGGCTTCTGCGCGCTCACGCCCGCCGCAAAGGGGGCTGCCATCACCGCGTTTGGCATCGAACCGCAGTGGCGGCGCAAAGGCTACGGCTCCTATCTATTAAAAGAAGCTTTGCGCGCCTACGCCGGATACGACCGCGAAACGGCTACCGTATTTACCGCCCCGCTGCCCGCCGATGCCGCAGAGCTTGCGTTCTGGGCAAAGTTCGGCTTTGCGGCAGAAGACAGGCAGCTGGTGCGCCGCCGCACGCCGGACCTGACCGCCGTCAAGTTCGTGCAGGACTTTCTGGCCGCGCGGCTGGCACAGCCGCGCCTTTGCATCGATGCTACCTGCGGCAACGGCGGCGACACGGCCTTCCTGTGCGGCATCACCGCGCCGGAAGGAAAGGTAGTCGGCTTTGACGTGCAGGAAGCTGCCATTGCATCCACCCGGAAGCATCTGGAGCAGCTGGGCGTGCCTGCCGCCCGGTATGAGCTGCACTGCCAAAGCCACGCAGACCTTTTACAGATTGTGCAGCCCGGCACGGCAGATGCGGTGATGTTCAACTTTGGCTGGCTGCCCGGGGCCGACCACGCAGTGTTCTCCACCGCGCAGAGCAGCATCCCCGCCCTGCAGGCGGCTTTGGAAGCCGTGCGCCCCGGCGGCGTGGTGAGCGCCATCCTCTACAGCGGGCAGGTCATCGGCACGGATGAAAAGCAGACGGTGCTGGAATATCTCCGGGCACTTCCGCTCAAAAGTTTTACCGTTCTGGTGTGTGATTTTGCCAACTGGGCCGAAACCGCCCCTCTGCCCTGCATCATCCTGAAAAAATAACGAAAACACTTGCATTATGGAGCGTTTTCGGATAAAATAGGGTACGTATGTGTAAAAACGAACTCCTTCAGTCTCGCATTCGCTCGACAGCTCCCTCTGGGAGGGAGCCTTTGACGCTGCGGGAAGGCAAAAGCCTCCCTCCTTGAGAAAGACTTTCCCCGGTCGGGGGAAGATGTCACGCAAGTGACAAAAAGGGGAGCAGTGGCATCGCGGAGCGATGACGGAAGGAGTTTTATCCGTATAGGAGAAATACTAGTTTATGACAAATCGTGAAGAAATCGAGCGCCGCCGGACGTTTGCGATCATCAGCCATCCCGACGCCGGTAAGACCACTCTGACCGAAAAGCTGCTGCTGTACGGCGGAGCCATCAATCAGGCAGGCTCCGTCAAGGGCAAGCAGAGCGCAAAGCACGCCGTGTCCGACTGGATGGACATTGAGAAGCAGCGCGGTATTTCCGTCACCTCTTCTGTCCTGCAGTTCAACTACGCGGGCAAGTGCGTGAACATTCTGGACACCCCGGGCCATCAGGACTTCTCGGAGGACACCTACCGCACCCTGATGGCGGCAGACTCTGCCGTCATGGTCATCGATGCCGCAAAGGGCGTTGAGGCCCAGACCATCAAGCTGTTCAAGGTGTGCACCCTGCGCCACATCCCCATCTTCACCTTCATCAACAAGATGGACCGCGAAGCCCGCGACCCCTTTGAGCTGATGGAGAACATTGAGGAGATTTTGGGCATCAAGACCTACCCCATGAACTGGCCCATCGGCTGCGGCAAGGAGTTCAAGGGCGTGTTCGACCGCAACACCCGCAAGGTGCTGGCATTTTCCAGCGATGGCCGCGCCAACGGCGTGAAGAAGGTGGATGAGACCGAGGCCGAGCTGGGCGATCCCGCACTGGACGAGCTGCTCACCCCGTATCTGCACCAGCAGCTGGTGGATGAGATCGAGCTGTTGGACGGCGCTGCCGAGGAATTTGACCTCGACAAAGTGCTGCGCGGCGAGCTGAGCCCTGTGTTCTTTGGTTCCGCTCTGACCAACTTCGGCGTGGAGCCCTTTCTGGAGAACTTCCTGCGGCTCACCCCCACCCCGCTGGCCCGCGTGGACAGCCTGACCGGCGAGACCGTGGACCCCTGCCGCGACGAGTTCTCTGCCTTCATCTTTAAAATTCAGGCCAACATGAACAAGGCCCACCGCGACCGCATCGCCTTTATGCGCATCTGCTCCGGCAAGTTCGAGCGCGGCATGGAGGCCTTCCATGTGCAGGAGGGCAAGAACATCAAGCTGGCCACCGGCACCCAGCTGATGGCGCAGGACCGCGCCATCGTGGACGAGGCCTACGCCGGCGACATCATTGGCCTGTTCGACCCGGGCATCTTCTCCATCGGCGACACCTTGTGCACCGGCAAAAAGAAGGTCCAGTTCGCAGGCATCCCCACCTTCTCGCCGGAGCACTTTGCCCGCATTGAGCAGAAGGACACCATGAAGCGCAAGCAGTTCGTGAAGGGCATGGAGCAGATCGCGCAGGAGGGTGCCATCCAGATCTTCCGCGAAGTGGGCGGCGGCATGGAAGAAGTGGTGGTCGGCGTGGTCGGCGTGCTGCAGCTGGAAGTGCTGGAGTACCGCCTGAACACCGAGTACAACGTGGAGATCCGGATGCAGCAGCTGCCCTTTGAGCAGCTGCGCTGGGTGCAGAACGACCCCGACACCTACAACCTGCGGGATCTGGACCTGACCAGCGACACCAAGGCTGTGGAGGATATGAAGGGCAACCGCCTGCTGCTGTTCACCTCCGACTGGGCGGTGCGCTGGGCTGAGACCCACAACGAAACGCTGAAACTGAGCGAGTTCGGTAATATCTGAGTTGAAAGAGAGCTGCGGTGCGGGAATGTCCCGCGGCTGCGGCTCTTTTTTATAAAACACAAAAAATACAACGAAAAATGCCAGCTTTTGAATGAGAGGTTCCCATTGCGGGGAACACTGCTGGCATGGAGGGTAAAGTATATGCAGAATATCAATATTGGCAAAAGCGGCATTCAGGTGCCATTTCTCGGCATGGGCACCTGGGCCATCGGCGGCGGCTCCTGGTGGGGCGACAACGACGACAGCCTTTCAGTCAAGGCCATCCAGACTGCTGTGGAGCAGGGCATCCAGTGGATCGACACCGCGCCCATCTACGGCCTGTACCACAGCGAGACCGTGGTGGGCGAAGCCATGAAGCACATCGACCGCGACAAGGTGGTGCTTTCCACCAAGTGCGGTCTGGAGTGGCGGCATGAAACACCGGTGCTGCACAAGGTCGTGGACGGCACCACCGTTTACCGCGACCTTTCTGCAAAGAGCATCATCGAGGATGTGGAGGACAGCCTGCGCCGCCTGCACACCGATCATCTGGATGTGCTGTACACCCACTGGCAGACCCCCGATTTCGGCATCTACCCGCTGGAAGAGACGGTGGAGGCCATGATGAAGCTGAAGGAGCAGGGCAAGATCCGTGCCATCGGTGCATCCAACGTCACTGCGGACATCATCCGCGGCTACTGCAAGTATGGTCAGCTGGATGTCATTCAGGAAAAGTACAGCCTGCTCACCCGCCGTGTGGAAAAGCAGCTGCTGCCCACCTGCAGGGAGCTGGGCGTATCCGTGCAGGCATACTCTCCGCTGGAGCAGGGCCTGCTGACCGGCAAGGTGACCATGGACACCACCTATCCCGAGGGCAGCACCCGCAACTCCAACCCCAGCTTCCAGCCCGCCCGCCGGGCACAGGCGCTGGACATGCTGGCAAAGTGGGGCGACCTGACCGAGAAATACGACTGCTCTCTGGCACAGCTGGTGATCGCCCTGACCGCCCGCATGATCCCCGGCCTGCATGTGCTGTGCGGTGCCCGCACCCCGCAGCAGGTGATGGACAACGCCGGTGCGCTGAACATCAAACTGGACGGTGCCGATGCCGTCCGCATGAAGTGGGACGTGGATGCCATTTCCTGATGGTTTGACCATCGGAACAGCCTCCGCTTCGCTCTGGCCATAAACAGCGGAATTTTTATTTTTATAAGAGCAATGCCGGACAGCCTGCGGGCTGTCCGGCATTGCATTTTCACAGAAAGGGGCGTAAAGAAAAACAGCATCATCTGCCGGTTTCGACCTTTTGCGTGAAAAGGGGGGTTCTGAAAAGCCCGCAGGCTTTTCAGAACCCCAGATAAAAGAATAGTTCCTATAAACATTGCCAGAGCAAAGCGGAGGCCATTTAAAATCGTCAGCTGTTCTCCTTCCAGAACAATCCGCCGCTGGTCTGGAACAGCATCCACGGGTTCACGCTCTTGCTGCCAAGCTTGAAGTCCATGGTCAGCTCCTCGCCCAGCACGCCTACAGCCTGCCCCTTTTCCACCGTCTGCCCGGCAGAGACGGAAAGAGTCTGCAGCCCGTACAGGTAGCTGCGCATCCCGCAGCCATGGTCGATGACCACCGTGTTGCCGGTAAGGGCCAGCTCTGCGGCCAGCACCACCACACCGTTTGCAGGGGCACGGCAGGGTTCACCGGGGATGGTATAAAGCTTTGTGGAGTTGGAACGGCTGCCCTGCCGGCCGTTGACCACCCTGACCTGACCGTAATCCACCAGCGTGGTGTAGCTTTCCACAGGGTTCACAAAACCGCCCTGCCACATTTTTTCCCGGGCGGGCGCTTCGTACAGGCCCCAGACTGCATTGCGGAACTGGGTGTTTGCCGCATCCGATGCATCCGGTTCCGGCTCCACGTCCACCGTGCCAAAATCCTTGGGCAGCACGATGATGCTGCGGGTGATGGTCTCGCCATTCACGGTAATGTTCACCTCATGCCCGCCGGAGGAAGCGTTGTATGCCGCCGGGATGTAGGCCCGCCAGCCATCGGCTGCACGCACGCACTGCACATTGCCAAGGTCGGTCTCCACAGTGGGTGCTGCATCGCCGGTCATGCCGGAGATGCGCAGGCCCACAATGCCGCCCTGCTCCACCCGCTCGGCGGAAAGCTCCACCTCCGCGCTGGCCTGCAGGGTGAACCGGAAGGCATAACGATACCAGCCGGTGGGCTTTGCGGGCTTTTCCAGCCCCAGATTTTTGCGCACTGAGCCGGTGCTGCCGCCCTCAAATTGGGTGGCCATGCCGCCCTCCGGCACCCGCCAGACCGATAGCTCTGCCTTATATTCGCCGTTGGTCGGGAACAAAAAGCTTTGATAATCGCTTACACTGCCCACAAATACAATGCTGCCATAGGCGTTCTGGATGGTGAGGGTGGTGTAGCTGGCCCAGTCCGGCAGGGTGATGGCCGGGTGGGCCGTGTACAGCGTGCCCAGCTTCTGCACCGTGAGGGTGGCGGGGCTGGCAAACACCTTATCGAGCTTTCCGCCGATGAGCGGCACCTGCCAGCACCAGCCGTTGGGTTCCAGCGCTTCGGTGCCAAACTGCGCGGTGCTGTCCGGGCAGCCGCCCTCGGTGGTAAAGGCATAGCTCACGCCCATCACCGCGCCCAGAAAGATGCCTACGCCCAGCACCACACCCACGAGCCAGAGCAGAAAACGCTTCATGATGCACTCCTTCTATGTAGCAAAAAGGGCGCACCGGCACAGCCTTTTGCAGACTGCCGGTGCGCCCGAAGGTTTACGGTTCGTGTTTTTATTCTGCAGCATCCTCTGCAGGGGCAGCCTCTTCGGCAGCAGCCTCCGGCTCCACCGTTGCAGCATCGTCCTCGCCGAACAGCAGACGCTCGTACTCGTCCAGCTCCTTCTCACGGCGGTGCAGGTAAACAGCAACAGCAGCAAGGGCACCGGCAACAGCGGCCAGAACAGTGATCACAGCGACCAGACAAGATTTCTTCATAGGTTCAATACACTCCTTTTTTCGTTGAAACGATGTTTCAGCTTTCATTCCAGTGCTTGTTGGCTTTTATTATACCCGTTCCTGTCAAAAATTACAACCATTCAGGTCAAAAAGGCCAAAATTTCATACTATAAGCTTCCTGTATGCCTTGAATGCGCCGGGCAGCGTATACTCGGCCTGCAGGGCTTCCCGGCTTGCCCACACGCAGCCTGCCGGGGCATCTTGGGCGGGCACATGCAGCAGGATGCCGTTCATATGCCACTCGATGTGGCTGAAGATGTGCTTTGCAGCGGGCAGCGCTTCCGGCGCGGCGGTGCCGGTATCCACTCCCATGGCCTGCAGGCGGGCAAGGACCTCTCCGGCGGCAAGGGTTTCACCCTCCCACAGTACCGGCTGCCACAGCCCGGCAAGCAGGCCCTTTTGGGGCCGCTGCTGCAAAAGGAAGCCTGCCGGGCTTTCCAGCAGGGCCAGCGTCACAGGCTGCAGTCTGCGGGGCTTGGGCGCTGCTTTGCGGGGCAGCTCCAATGCAGTGCCCGCAGCACGGGCGGCGCACAGGTGGGCAAGCGGGCATTTTTCGCACAGGGGCGCACCGTTCGGCACGCAGACCAGCGCTCCCAGCTCCATAAGGGCCTGATTGTAGTCGCCGGGCGCATCCGGCGGCTGGTGCTCCATCACGCGGGCGGTGAACGCTTTTTTCACTGCTGGTTCCGTGACGGCAGCGGGGTCGTTGTACAAACGGGAGAACACCCGCAGCACATTGCCGTCCACGGCGGGCACCGGGATGCCGAAGCTGATGGACGCAACGGCTCCCGCCGTGTAGTCCCCGATGCCGGGCAGGGCCCGCAGGGCATCATAGTCGGCGGGCAGCTGTCCGCCGTACTGCTCGCAGACGATGCGTGCAGCCTTTTGCAGGTTGCGCACCCGGCTGTAGTAGCCAAGACCCTCCCAGAGCTTGTGCAGCTTTTCCTCTTCGCAGGCGGCAAGGGCCGGAATGTCCGGCAGGGCGGCGAGAAAGCGTTCGTAGTAGGGCAGTGCCGCCGAGACCCGGGTCTGCTGCAGCATGATCTCGCTGAGCCACACATGGTAGGGGCTGGGGTCGGTGCGGAAGGGCAGGATGCGGTGGTTTTTGTAAAACCAGTCCAGCAGGGCAGAGGAAATGTTTTCCACTTCTTTTGTGCTCCTTGTTGAAAAGTCGGGCATCTTTCTGATTTAGAATTGCCTCCGCTTTGCTCTGGCAATCATAGCGGTAAAATTTTTATAGAAAGCGATCCCGGAAAGTCTGCGGACTTTCCGGGATCGCACTTTCACAGGTAAGGCCGCCGCGGTCAACAGCTGTATCATTTTAAAGCAGCAGTTTCCGGATACGGCCCCTTGCGTGAAAATGTGTTTGGAGCGGCCCGCAGGCCGCGACAAACACGAATATTAAAAATTCATTCCGCTGAATATGCCCAAAGCGCAAGCGGAGGGCATTCAAATCGTCATACTCAGAAGCCGTATGCAGTGCGGGGGAAGGGCAGCACGTCACGGATGTTCTGGATGCCCGTGAGGTACATGATCATGCGCTCGAAGCCCAAGCCGTAGCCGGCGTGCTCCACGCCGCCGAACTTGCGCAGATTCAGGTACCAGTCGTAGTTGGTCTTGTCCATGCCCAGCTCGTCCATGCGGGCCACCAGCTTGTCGTAGTTCTCTTCACGCTGGCTGCCGCCGATCAGCTCGCCGATGCCGGGCACCAGCATATCTGCGGCTGCCACGGTCTTGCCGTCCGGGTTCTGCTTCATGTAGAAGCTCTTGATCTCCTTCGGGTAGTCGGTGACGAACACAGGCTTCTTGAACACCACCTCGGTCAGGTAGCGCTCGTGCTCGGTCTGGATGTCCACGCCCCACTCCACAGGGAACTGGAACTTCTTGTTGTTCTTCTTCAGGATCTCGATGGCCTCGGTGTAGCTGATGCGGCCAAACTCGCAGTTTGCCACCAGCTCCAGACGCTCGATGAGGCCCTTGTCGATGAACTGGTTGAAGAAGGCCATTTCATCCGGGCAGTTGTCCAGCACATAGCGGATGACGTACTTGGTCATGGCCTCGGCGGTGTCCATGTAGCCGGACAGGTCGCAGAATGCCATCTCCGGCTCGATCATCCAGAACTCGGCGGCGTGACGGGTGGTAAAGCTCTTCTCGGCACGGAAGGTGGGGCCGAAGGTGTACACCTTGCCGAATGCCATGGCCATGGCCTCGGCTTCCAGCTGGCCGGAAACGGTCAGATTGACCGGCTTCTCGAAGAAGTCCTGGGTGTAATCCACAGTGCCGTCCTCGTTCTTGGGCACATTCTCCAGATCCAGCGTGGTCACGCGGAACATCTCGCCTGCGCCCTCACAGTCGGAAGAGGTGAGCAGCGGAGAGTGAGAGTAAACGAAGCCGTTCTCCTGGAAGAACTTGTGGATGGCGTAGGCAGCGGCGCTGCGCACGCGGAAAGCGGCGTTGAAGGTGTTGGTGCGGGGGCGCAGGGTGGGCATGGTGCGCAGATATTCCATGCTCATCTTCTTTTTCTGCAGCGGATACTCGTCCGCCGGGCAGTCGCCCAGGATCTCCACACTGTCGGCATTCAGCTCAAAGGGCTGCTTTGCCTGCGGGGTGAGCACCAGCTTGCCCTTGACGCGCAGGCTGCTGTACAGACCGGTGTGGATCACCTCATCGTAGTTTGCCAGCTTGCCTGCTTCCAGCACGACCTGCAGGGTCTTGAAGCAGCCGCCGTCCGACAGGGCGATGAAGCCGATGTTCTTGGAGTCGCGGATGTTCTTTGCCCAGCCGCAGACGGTGATCTCGGTGCCGTCGGCGGGGGTGTTTTTGAACAGCGAAACGATCTCAGTGCGTTCCATAGTGTTTGTTCTCCCTTTCGATATAAAATGAAAAAGACAGCTTTGTTCTCCCTGAAAGTTCAGGGCGAACAAGCTGTCTTGTAATGTCCGCGGTGCCACCTGAATTACCGGAAGTGTCCGGTCGCTCACGCGCTCAATAAAAGCGCTGCCCCTGTAACGCAGGGCCTGCGGCGCACCTACTAATGGCAGCTGCCATGTTCAGTTTGCTGCTCCCGGGTGTTCGTTCACGCGGCGTGCGGGCGCGGCTCTCAGCTGTGCCGCACTCTCTGGGCCGGACGGCCCGCGCTACTTTTCCCGATCTTTGCATTTTACCTTTAAAAAATAGCACTTTGGCGGCGTTTTGTCAAGCACCGCCCAGCAATGCGGCAGCAAGGCCCTTTGCCGCCAGCTGCCCGGCATAAAGAGCCTCGTTCAGGTTATTGCCGTGCCCGCCGATCTCAATGAGCAGGCTGCCGGTGGTCAGATCCTGATTGTAGAACCGGTAGCTGAACAGCACCGGCCGGGTAAAACCGGGGTACATTCCTTCCATGCTGCGCTCCCACGCAGCGGCAAAGCGCAGGTTCTGCCGCCAGCCCGGCAGCTGAACGGTGGTGCCGTTGTCGCACCCGCAGATGATCATGACCTGTGCGGCCTGCCTCCCGTCCACCGTGCACACCGGGGCATAGCGGCTGCCGCTTTCCGTCTCGATGGCATCCCGGTGGACATCCAGCACCACCTTGATGCTGGGATACCGGGCCAGATACTGCTGCACCACGGCCCGGCTGTTGGCATAGCTGCCGGTGTAGCTGGGGTAGTCGTTCAGGGTCTCGTCGTGCAGGGTGTTGATGCCTGCCGCATTGAGGGTATCGGCCACCACACGGCCCACCGCGCACATGTTCACGCTGCAGTCGGTGCTGCGGGCACCATCGCCGGGGGCAAACCACAGCCCGGCCGAAAGGCGGTAGTCCTCGGTGGCGTGAGTGTGCATCACCAGCACCTGCGGGTCGGGACTGTTCGGCTCAATGGCAAAGGGCAGCGGATTCTCGATCTCCGCCGCAATGTCTGCCGCCGTCTGCCGGGTATTGTTTTTGATGCTGCCCGCCCCGCAGGGAATGTACTTTTCGCCGCTGCCCTGCGGATAATTTTTTTCAATGACAGTACCCGCATCCGCCGGGCGGGCTTCCTCGCCCAGCAGCGGCACAAGGTAGTCCTCAATGTTCCCGGTCAGCGCCTGCACGGCCTGCGGCAGAGAGGATGCCGCCGCTTCCGGTGTGCTGTCCGGTGCGGCTTCCACCTGCACAGATGATGCGGGCTGCTCCTGTGCGGACTGCCGCCCCAGCCAGAAAAGAGTTTCGGCCATTGGCAGCGGTGCAGTAATGGCCGCAGCCAGCATCAGTGCCGCCGTGCGGGCAAAGATGCACAGTGCGGCAAACAGAGCAGCCGCTTCCAGAAACGGCACGATATGCCCCTGCGCCCGGGCGGGCGGCAGTGCTTTGCTGCGCATAAAATAACCTCCCTTCCGGCCCACCGGTGTTACCCCGCCAGCCAGAACAGCTGCGCCACGCTGAGCCTTGGCTGCAAGGCCCGGTTGATGGCACCGGCCAGAAGAGCCGAGCCGTGGGCGATCACGCTGTCCAGCGCCCGGGGCGTGACCACAAGATCTGCTCCTTCGTCCGAATCCATCAAGGTGGGGATGCCCGCCGCGATCACCGGCACGCCCAGCGCTGCCGCGTCCAGATGCTTTGCATGATCCGCCTGCGCCGGGTACAGCCCGGTGTCGGAGAACTGCACGCTGCGGCCCAGCCGCGCACCCTCGGCACTGCAAAGGCTGTCCACGCAGATCAGGGCCGCCGGCCGCACCGCTTCCACCATGGCCCCGGCCAGCTGGCGCAGAGTCAGCCCGGTGGAGGCCGACACCCCCGGCGCAATGGCGGCCACCGGCCGGATGCCTTTTACCGGCAGCGTGTGCTGCGGCCCCATGGTGACTAAAATCTTCTGCGCCGTGCGCGGGCCGAGGGCATCCGCCGTGACACGCCGGTTCCCGATGCCCAGCACCAACACCGGCCCTTCCGGCGGCAGCAGGGCGCGCAGTTCTGCCGCACAGGTCTCGATCACCGCAGCGTCCCGCTCATCCAGCACGCTGACGCTGGGCATTTCCAGCGTGACATACCGTCCGCGGGGCTTCGCCAGCCCTTCGCGCGCGATCTCCACCCGCGTTATTGTGACCCCGCCGCGCTTTGCTGTGGCAAGCCTTACCCCGGCAGGCAGCGCCCCCTGTGCCGCGCCAAACATCTCGTCTGCCATATCGGTAAAACGCATTTTTCTGCTCCTCCTGCCTGTTTCGGGGCCAAATGCCCCCTCTGCACGCAGAAAGTATGGAAAAAATAAAACTTTTCTAAACAAAAATCAAAAAAACGCTTGCGCTGGTACGCGAAATATGGTATCATAGGGTGCGCTGTTATAGGTAGCCAAGGAGGTGGAACGAATGCCTAACATCAAATCTCAGAAGGACCGCGTCGTGCAGGCTGCTGCAGAGCAGGCTCACAACAAGGCCATTAAGACCAACCTGAAAACAGTCGTCAAGAAGGCAGACGCTGCCATCGATGCGAATGCCGCTGACAAGGACGCAACCGTCCTGGCTGCTGTTTCCGCGATCGACAAGGCTCGCGCTAAGGGTGTCATCAAAAAGAACACCGCCAGCCGCAAGATCAGCCGTATGGCAAAGCGTGCTAACAAGAACGCTTGATCGCTTTCTGATTGACGAACAAAACCTCTGTACCGGGTTCCCGGCACAGGGGTTTTTGTTTTGCCCGCTTTTCAGAGCACGGCAGCAGGCCGCTCAAAATCGCACAGGGTGGCAAAATCGAACCCCGGTGCCTGCTCCAGAAGCTGCTCCGGCGGCAGGCCGTCGGGCGGCTCGGCCAGCAGCGCCCACGCAGCCCATGCCGTGGGCACCGCCGCCGCAAGGGCCAGCCCCGGCAGCGCCAGTGCCGGGCATGTATGGAACGCACTGCCCGGCGGCAGGGCTGCCACCGCGCACAAGGCCTGTGCAGCCCAAAGCTCCCACAAAAGGGTCGTCCAGCGGTGCTTCATCCGCATCACCTCCCGTTTTGCACAGTTTACCGCAGTGCGGTGGAAAAACAGGGCGAAGGGTGGCGGACAAAGTGACAATGTTCTGGTGTATTTCTTCTTCAGTTCTGGTCGTGACTTTTGCCCACCCAGCTGCACACCACGCCGCACACAAGGCTGGTGGTAACACCGGCCGCAGCGGCGGTCAGCCCGCCGGTGAGGATGCCCACAGCGCCTTCTTCCTGCAGCGCAGTGCGCACGCCCTTTGCCAGCAGATGGCCGAAGCCCAGCAGGGGAACCGTGGCCCCGCACCCGGCAAACTCGGCCAGCGGGGCATACCACCCAATGGCCGAAAGCACCACGCCCGCCACCACATATCCGGTCAGGATGCGGGCCGGGGTCAGGCCGGTCAGGTCGATGAGCAGCTGTCCCGCCACGCAGATGGCCCCGCCCACACAGAAAGCCCAGAAATAGTTCATCTTACTTCTCCTTTTCCGGCGCACGCAGCTCCACCAGATGCGCCACCGCCGGGATGGTCTCCTTCTGCAAAAAGGTGGTCTGGCTCATCAGGGCCCCGGTGGCTGTGAACAGCACCCGCTTCTGGCTGCCCCGGCGCAGGCGCGGCAGGATGTGCCCGCACAGCACCGCCGCGCAGCAGCCCGGGCCGGAGCCGCCGCTCTTTACGCTCTGCTCGTTTGCATCGAACAGGATGCACCCGCAGTCCACATGGTTTTTGATCAGCAAGCCTTCTGCGGCCAGCAGCTCCCGCAGCAGCTGACTGCCCACCTGCCCAAGGTCGCCGGTATAGATGCAGTCGAACTCCTGCGGTTCGGTGCCGGTATCCTTAAAATAGTGCAGCAGGGTGGAAGCCGCTGCCGGGGCCATGGCAGCCCCCATATTGTTGATGTCCTTTACCTGATAATCCTGCACACGGCCAAAGGTGGCAGCGGCAATGCCAACGCCTTCGCCCTGCGGCTGCAAAAGGCAGCATCCGGCAGCGGTGGCAGTCCACTGGGCCGTGGGCGTGCGCACCGCGCCGTAGCTCAGCGGCGTGCGGAACTGCCGCTCTGCCGCGCAGAAGTGGCTGGAAGCCATGGCCAGCAGATTGCGCGCAGCACCGCCCTCGCACAGAGCAGCGCCCAGCGCAAGGCCCTCGGCCATGGTGCTGCAGGCCCCGAACAGCCCGGCAAAGGGCACGCCCAGCTCCCGCATGGCATAGCTGGATGCCGTGCACTGGGCCTGCAGATCCCCGGCGAGGGCCAGCTGCACCTTTTCCTGCGGAAGCGCCGCCTTTTGCAGGCACAGCCGCGCAGCGCGCAGCTGCAGATATTTTTCCGCAGCTTCCCAGCTGGACTGGCCAAAGCGGTTGTCTGCGCTCAGCTCGTCGAACTCTGCCGCCAGCGGGCCTTCGCTCTCTTTTTTGCCGCCCACCGCTGCACCCGCAGCGATCACCGGCAGTGTCTGGAACAGCAGGGTATCCCCGCACCGGACCGTCATAGGCAAAATTTCTCCTTCGTGGAAAATAGATGAAAAACGTTCCATAAAATGTTGTATAATAACATCATGCTGCAATCTTATGGCACACTTGCCCGTGTTTATGACAGCACAGGCACACCCGCCATGCCCAGCACCCACAGCACCGCGCCGTACACCACCGCCGCCAGCGTGCCGTACACGATCACCGGCCCGGCAATGGTGAACATCTTGGCCCCGGTACCCAGCACCCGGCCCTCGGCCTTGAACTCGATGGCCGCGCTGACCACCGCATTGGCAAAGCCTGTGATGGGCACCAGCGACCCGGCCCCGGCCTTTGCGGCCAGCTTCTGGTACCAGCCCAGCGTGGTAAGCACCGCTGAGAGCACGATCAGGCTGCAGCTGGTCAGGGTGCCGGCAAGGTCGGCTTCCACGCCCATGGCAAGATAGCTCTGGCGCAGCACTTCGCCCAGCAGGCAGATGCCGCCGCCCACGCCAAAAGCCCACAGGCAGTCCAGCCCCAAAGGCGAGTGCGGCCCGATGCGCCGCACCCGGCGCGCATATTCCTGTGCTGTCATTTTCATATTGTTTCCCCTCCGGGCATAGCTTGCCCATAGGAAGCAAACTCTATGCACATCCACCGGAAAGAAGGTATTCCAGATGAATCCGTCTGTCCATCCTCATCACCGCCGCCATCTGCGGCCCGCCGTGCGGCGCGTGCTCACCGTTACCGTCGTGGCCTGCATTGCCGTGGGCGGGGCCTCGTTCGTGCTGCACAGCCGTTCCGCTGTGCCTGCCGCCTCGGCAACTTCCACGTCCAGCGCCTCGGCAGCATCAGAGGCAGAAAGCAGTCTGCTGACCGCCCGGCAGGCGCAGGCCATTCTGGATGATCCCCGCATGGTGCTGGTGAACCACACGAACAAAATGCCGGACGATCATACCTTTACCACCAAGGCGTGCGGCTCGGCCACCGCTGTGAACAAGACCCTGCAGACCGAAGCCGCCGATGCGTTCCTCGCCATGCAGGCCGCCGCCGCAAAGGACGGCGTGACCATCTGGATGCAGAGCGGCTACCGCAGCGTGGACTACCAGAAGAACCTCTACGACCAAAAGACCCAGTATTTCCGCAATAAGGGCCTGAGCGAAGCCGAAGCGAAAAAGCAGGCGGCAAATATCGTGAACCCGCCGGGCTACTCGGAGCACAACTGCGGCCTTGCTGCCGACCTGAACAGCCCGGAGCACACCGACCTGACCGAGGGCTTTGAAAACACCGAGGCCTTCCGCTGGCTGAGCGCCCATGCCGTGGAATACGGCTTCATCCTGCGGTACCCCAAAAACGCAGAAGCCGTTACCGAGATCACCTACGAGCCGTGGCACTGGCGCTATGTGGGGCCGGAAAATGCGGCCCTGATCCAGCAGAGCGGCCTGTGCTTTGAGGATGCCGTTGCCGTGCTGCAGAAGCTTGCTGCAGGGGAGAAGATCACCGGTTAAAAATCCGTAAAACCGAGGGGCTTTTCGTTGCATTTTGCACACAGTTATGGTAAGATAACAATAGTCTGCCCTGATGCAGGACCGCTTTGGGCAGCTGCAAAAATGTTTTGAACAAAAGAAGGAATATTTTATGATAAATCGCACAAAAATCTTTACAATTGCTCTCACCGGCGCGCTGGCTGCTGTCGCTCTTACCGGCTGCGGCGGTTCCGCCAGCTCTTCGGCCGCTCCCTCCTCCGTTTCCACCACTGCTGCGGAATCTCCCGCTTCCAGCGCCGCCGCATCCGCTGTTGTGGACAATGCTGCCGAGAACGGCTCTGATGCACTGGACGGTGTTTTCAATGCTCTGCTGGAAGCCGACCCCATCTCCAACCAGTTCGAGATCGCAGCCATGAACATTGAGTACGATTTCGGCCTGCAGGCAGATGATGTGGTAAGCTACAAGGGCGTGAAGAGCAACGACAACGGCGATGCCGGTCTGGTGCTGGTGCTCGAAGCTGCCGACGGCAAGGCCGAGGACGTAGCCAACCAGCTGGCTTCCTACCAGCAGGATCAGGTGGCCTTCTACGGCAACTACGCCGAGTTTGCTCAGGCGCAGGATAACGTGGAGAACGCTGTCATCGCCTTCAAGGGCAACACCATTGTCATGGTGATCGCATCCAACGAGTGCACTGCCGATCTGGACAGCGCCGTGGACAGCGCACTGGCAGACTGAATCTGGATCCACCCAAGGCCGGTGCCATTTGCGGCATCGGCTTTTTTCGGCTAAAAGGAGGCTGACGCTTTGGTTTTCAGCACCATCATCTTTCTGTTCCGGTTTCTGCCCATCACGCTGGCGCTGTATTACCTTGCGCCCGCAAAGCTCAAGAACACCGTGCTGTTCCTCTGCAGTCTGGTGTTCTACTGCTGGGGCGAGGTACGGTTTTTCCCGGTCATGGTGGCCCTCATCCTCATCAACTACATCAGCGGCCTGTGCATCGAGCACTTCGACCAAAAGCCGGCCCTGCGCAGGACATTTCTGCTGGTGGCCCTCATTGGCAGCCTTGGGATGCTGTTCTACTTCAAATACGCAAACTTTGTGCTGCGCAGCGCAAACGCCCTGCTGGGCACCGCCTTTGCCGAGATCCAGGGCATTGGCACTCTGCCGCTGGGCATCAGCTTTTACACCTTCCAGACCCTTTCCTACTCCATCGATGTTTACCGCCGGGATGTAAAGGCAGAGCGTAATATCATCGACTTTGGTGCCTATGTGGTCATGTTCCCTCAGCTGATTGCCGGCCCCATCGTGAAATACCGCGATGTCTCGAACCAGCTGCACGTATACCGGCACCGCTACAGCCTGCAGCAGATCGAAGAGGGCATGACCCTGTTCACCTTTGGCCTTGCCAAAAAGGTGCTGCTGGCGGATGCCATCGGTGCTTTGTGGACAGACATCATCGGCGTTGCGAACAGCCCTTCCACCACCTTTGTGGGCCTTGCCAATGCATCCACCCCGCTGGTGTGGCTGGGCATCATCGCCTACAGCCTGCAGCTCTACTTTGACTTTTCCGGCTACTCCATGATGGGCATTGGCATGGGCAAGATGCTGGGCTTCGACTTCCCCGCAAACTTCAACTACCCTTATATCTCCGCATCCATCACCGAGTTCTGGCGGCGCTGGCACATGACCCTTTCCGGCTGGTTCCGGGAGTATGTGTATATCCCTCTCGGCGGCAACCGCAAGGGCCTGAAGCGCCAGATCTTCAACCTGTTCGTGGTGGAGCTGCTCACCGGCATCTGGCACGGCGCGAACTGGAACTTTATCTGCTGGGGCCTGTACTACTTTGTGCTGCTGGCTGTAGAAAAGCTGTTCCTACTGCCCCACCTGCAAAAGGGCAGAGTGTGGCCCCACATCTACACCCTGTTCCTCGTTGTGGTGGGCTGGGCCATGTTCGTGGGCAACGATACGGGCGTAAGCTTCGGTCTGCTGTTCCACAAGCTGTTCGTTCCTTCCGGCGGTGTTTCGCCGCTGTACTTCCTGCGCAACTACGGTGTGCTGCTGGTGGTCAGCATCCTCTGCTGCACCCCGTTCATTGAGAAGATTTGGAACCTGCTCAAAAAGAATGCCGTCACCCGCTGTGCCGCCATTCTGGCGCTGCTGGTGGTCTCCACCGCCTATGTGGTGGGCAGCACCAACAGCCCGTTCCTCTATTTCAACTTTTAAGGAGGCGTGAAGATGGACAAGCATTCCAAAAAATCTTCCTCGCTCCTGCACTACCCGGTGCTGGTGGTGTTCAGCCTGTTCTTTATTGGTCTGTTCGCACTGGACCTTATTACACCGGACCGCGCCTACAGCGAGATGGAAAACACCACCCTTTCCCAGCGCCCGGCGCTGACCCAGCTTTCCGCCAAGGGGCTGAACAGCTACTTTACCGCCTACACAAAGTACGTGAAGGATCAGGTGTTCGGCCGCGATGAGTGGATCAGCCTGCAGAGCGTAGTGGAGACCACCCTGCTGCAGAAGGAGCAGAACGGCGGCATCCTGCTGGGCAAAGAGCACATGATGTTCCCCCGCACCTTCGGCCTGCTGGACAGCGAGAACCGCACCCTGCCCAAGAACACCGCCGCCGTGGAAGCACTGTGCCAGCGCCACCCGGGTAAGGTGGATGTGCTGCTGGCCCCGGCAGCATCGGTCATTTACCCGGAAAACGTGCCTGCAAACGCGCCGTTGCTGGATGAGGATGCCTATCTCGACCAGCTTTCCGCCGCCGTACAGGCCGCCGGAGGGCGCTTTGTGGATGTGCGGCAGACCCTTGCCGAGCACAAGGACGAATATATCTACTACCGCACCGACCATCACTGGACGAGCCTTGGCGCATACTACGCCTACCAGCAGCTGTGCGGTACGCTGAGCCTGACCCCCTTCGACCCCGCCGCGCACACGGCTCTGACCGCCGAAAATTTCTACGGCACCCACTACTCCAAGGCACGCACATGGAATGCCGTGCCGGATACTATCACCTACTACGACCTGCCGAACAGCCTGACCATCTATAATGTCACCGCTGCAGGTCAGCCCGCAGACGGCCAGACCACCGGCCTGTACGACACGGACAAGCTGAACGTGTACGATAAGTACGCCATGTTCCTGCATGGCAACAACGGCCTGAGCCGCATTGAGGGCGACGGCATCGGGCGCATTCTGGTGATCAAGGACAGCTACGCCAACTGCTTTGCACCGTATCTGACGGCAAACTACGCCCAGATCGATGTGGTGGACTTCCGCAACTACAACTACGGTCTGGATCAGCTGATCGCGGATAACGATTATGACCAGATCCTTGTGCTCTACAGTTTTGACAGCTTCAAGAGCGACCCGTACCTCTACCGTGCCGGTGTGGCCGGGTAAACATGGCAGCGCCTTTTCCGCAAAGGAAAGGGCGCTGTTGTTTTATGTCAAATTATTGCAGTCTTTTTTCACAAATTTTTCTAGTTCTTTTCGGAAGTCTCTCCAGTTTTTGCGCACTCTGCCCATTCACCCCTTGCAAAAAATCAACGGGTGTTGTACAATGGCGATATAGAGCAGTTGTTCTTCATCGATGGTTCGATCTGGTGTGAACAGTGCATAGAATGTGCTGATACGATCTTTGATTCAAAGGAGTGTTATTATGGAAAACAAGATCATGATGCCTGCTTCCTACAACGTTCTTTCCTGCGAAGAGATGACCTACACCGAGGGCGGTGCTACCTTTACGGAAGCTCTGCTGAACTGGATTCCGCCCATTGGCTGGTACATGGGTGTTACCGCCATGCGCAACTACCGCAAGAGCCACCCCAACGACTGGCTGGATACCGGTCTGGATGCTCTGAGCCGCGATATGGATTCCAGTGCGCAGAACATGCTGCGTGATCTGGGACGCATCGTCTGGGTCACCGCGACCAGCGCTACCGGCGTTGGTTTTCTGGTCAATGCTGCCATCGTCCTGCTCTGACCCTGCTCATAAGATCCGTCCGGAGAGACCAAAGACCCCTTTACCCGCGGCCTTTTCCGCCAGAGAGGGCCGCGGGCTTTTCATCAAGCAGAAATAAGAAATCGGCTGCCTGAGCACTGTATACCGTCTGAACGGTCTTTTGCCTGCAGAGAACAGCACTGCTTTCCTTTTCCTGCAAGCAACTACTCGCGTCATGCGGCGGCGCGCCCTGCTTTATGAGAACGATCTCCAAGCGCATATCCCGGTTTATTTTTGGGTTTTAAACAGTGCGATCTTGCACTGTCTGGATAGCTTTGATTCAAAGGAGTGTTATTATGGAAAACAAAATCATGATGCCTGCTTCCTACAACGTTCTGTCCTGCGAAGAAATGACCTACACCGAAGGCGGTGCTACCGTCGGTCAGGCTGTCGCTGCATGGCTGTGGCCCGGCTACGCTACGGTTATCGGCATCAACACCTGCCGTGAAGCACGCAAGAAGGATCACGACAACTGGGCATCCAACGTCTGGAGCGATATCAAAGCCGACTGCAAGGGCAATGTGACCAACACCTTCTACCATGCCGGCATGATCTTCTGGAATGCTGCATCGACCATCAGCAGCTTTGGCCTTTCTGCCGTTATGTCTCTGGGCATCATCTACTTCTAATTTTCAGGAGTACACCAAAGGGCTTTTTGCGGCGGCTCTTCAACGGAAGAGCCGCCGCTTTTTTTATCAAACCTAAAAAAGGAGTTTTGCTTTATGACGAACGCCATTACTTATCCTGCTGCATACAATGTTTTGTCCTGCGAAGAAATGACCTACACCGAGGGCGGCGTAGGTGTTGTGGAAGCCGCCATGGCATGGTTCCCGCTGTACGGCTGGTACAAGGCTGTTTCTGCCATCCACGATTACCGCAAGGCAAATATCAACTCCAACTGGGTGGAAAACGGCATGAACGCTCTGGTTGCCCATGCTGAAAAAAGCCCCACGAACACCATCCATGACATCGGCTGCAGCTTCTGGTTCATTGGTTCCTGCGCAACCATCATCGGCCTTGTGCCCAACGCCCTGTTGATCTTCGGCAACTAAGTCCCGGTCTCTGTTCTGAAAAAGCAAAAGCGGCGGCACCTCCCGTTTGGGAAGTGCCGCCGCTTTTTATGTCATGCGGTTTTCAGTCTCAGTTGTTGAACATGTCCTTCAGCTTTTTGAAGAAGCCCTTGCGCTTTTCGTAGTTTTCTTCTTTCAGGGTGCCCTCGAACTTCTTCAGGGCCTCCCGCTGGGTCTTGTTCAGCTTCTTGGGGATCTCCACCTCGCACTTGACGTACATATCACCGCGGCCGCGGCCATTCAGGTACTGGATGCCCTTGCCGCGCAGGCGGAAGGTGGTGCCGCTCTGGGTGCCCTCGGGCACGGTGTACTCCACCTTGCCGTCAATGGAGGGCACCTGCACGGTGTCGCCCAGCACGGCCTGACTGTAAGTGATGGGCACGGTGACCCACACATCGTAGCCGTCGCGCTGGAACACCTCGCTGGGGCGCACCGTAACCATGACGATCACATCACCGGAAGGACCGCCGTTTGCACCGGCATCGCCCATGCCGCGCAGTGCAAAGCTCTGGTCGTCGTCGATGCCCATGGGGATGGACACCTCCAGCGTCTTTTTAGCAGCCACCTTGCCGCTGCCATGGCAGACCTTGCAGGGATTCTTGACCAGCTTGCCCTTGCCGCCACAGCGGGAGCAGGGCTGCTGGGTCTGCATCACACCAAAGGGGGTGCGCTGCTGACGGATCACGAAGCCGCGGCCGCCGCAGTCCGGGCAGGTCTCGGGGCTGGAACCGGCGGCACAGCCGCTGCCGTGGCACTCGGTGCACTCCTGCTGGCGGGTGATGGTGATGTTCTTCTTGCAGCCGTGCACGGCCTCGTCAAAGCTCAGGGTGATGCGCACGCGGATATCCTGACCCTTGCGCGGTGCGTTGGGGTTCGCCCGACGGGACGAGCCGCCAAAGCCGCCGAAGCCGCCGCCAAAGATATCGCCGAAAATGTCGCCCAGATCCACGCCGTCGCCGCCAAAACCGCCAAAGCCGCCCGCACCGGGGCCGCCGCCGTTCTGTGCTGCATAGGCAGGGTCAACACCTGCAAAGCCGTACTGGTCGTACAGCTGGCGCTTCTTCGGGTCCGAAAGCACCTCGTTTGCTTCGTTTACTTCCTTGAACTTTTCCTCGGCGTCCTTATCGCCGGGGTTATAGTCCGGGTGGTATTTCATTGCAAGCTTGCGGTATGCCTTTTTGATCTCGGCATCGGTCGCAGTCTTAGATACCCCCAGCACTTCGTAGTAATCACGCTTTTCCTGTGCCATATCCACTCACCTCTCCGGGAACGTTTGATCCGGGAAACGCCCCGGTTGGTTCCTCGCTCTATAACCAGCAAGAGCCGCTCCGGCAAAACCGGAGCGGCTTTTGCTATTCCACGCGTGCGTCCGCCGGTTTGGCCGGGCACACACTGCTGTGTTTTTTATCAGACTTCCTTGAAGTCGGCATCCACAACGCCGTCATCACCCGGCTTCTGCTGGTTGTTTGCACCTGCGTCGGGGCCGGGCTGTGCACCGGCGGCCTGCTGTGCGGCAGCGGCTGCCTGATACATCTTCTCGAACACCTGGCTCAGAGCTTCCTGCTTTGCCTTGATGTCGTCCACGTTGCCGGACTGAACAGCGGTCTTCAGGTCGGCCAGCTTGCTCTCGGCCTCGCTCTTCACGTCGGCGGGCAGCTTGTCGCCGTTCTCCTTCAGCATCTTCTCAGTCTGGAACACCATCTGGTCGGCACCGTTGCGGATATCGACCTCTTCACGCTTCTTCTTATCGTCGGCAGCAAACTGCTCAGCTTCCTTCACAGCCTTGTCGATGTCCTCCTTGGACATGTTGGTGGAAGCGGTAATGGTGATGTTCTGCTCCTTGCCGGTGCCCAGATCCTTTGCGCTGACCTTCACGATGCCGTTTGCATCGATATCGAAGGTAACTTCGATCTGAGGCACACCACGGGGAGCCGGAGCGATGCCGTCCAGATGGAAGACACCCAGGCTCTTGTTGTCGCGTGCGAACTCACGCTCGCCCTGCAGAACGTTGACCTCAACAGAGGGCTGGTTGTCTGCAGCGGTGGAGAACACCTGACTCTTGTGGGTGGGGATGGTGGTATTGCGGTCGATGATCTTGGTGCACACGCCGCCCAGAGTCTCAATGCCCAGGCTCAGCGGGGTGACATCCAGCAGCAGCAGGCCCTTGACATCGCCCTGCAGCACGCCGCCCTGAATGGCAGCACCCACGGCCACGCACTCATCGGGGTTGATGCCCTTGAAGGGCTCGCAGTTCAGTTCCTTCTTGACTGCATCGTAGACAGCGGGGATACGGGTGGAACCACCGACCATCAGGACCTTCTTCAGGTCAGAGGGACGCAGGCCTGCATCCTGCAGAGCCTTGCGGACGGGGCCCATGGTGCGATCGACCAGATCAGCGGTCAGCTCGTTGAACTTTGCGCGGGTCAGGGTCATATCCAAGTGCTTGGGGCCGGTAGCATCAGCAGTGATGAAGGGCAGGTTGATCTGGCTGCTCATTGCGCTGGACAGTTCGATCTTTGCCTTCTCGGCAGCTTCCTTCAAACGCTGCGCAGCCATCTTGTCCTTGCGCAGGTCGATGCCGTTCTCGGTCTGGAAGGCATCTGCCATCCAGTTGATGATGCGCTCATCGAAGTCATCGCCGCCCAGATGGGTATCACCGTTGGTGGCCAGAACCTCGGTAACGCCGTCGCCCATCTCGATGATGGACACATCGAAGGTGCCGCCGCCCAGATCGTAGACCATGATCTTCTGGTCTTCTTCCTTATCGATGCCATATGCCAGAGAAGCGGCAGTAGGCTCGTTGATGATACGCTTGACGTTCAGGCCTGCAATGGTGCCTGCGTCCTTGGTAGCCTGACGCTGGCTGTCGTTGAAGTATGCAGGAACGGTAATGACAGCCTCGGTAACAGGCTCGCCCAGATAAGCCTCGGCATCAGCCTTCAGCTTCTGCAGGATCATAGCGCTGACCTGCTGGGGAGTGTACTCCTTGCCGTTCAGGGTCACCTTGTGATCGGTGCCCATGAAGCGCTTGATGGAAGCAACGGTGTTCTCGGGGTTGGTGATGGCCTGACGCTTTGCCACCTGACCCACCAGACGGTCGCCGGTCTTGGTGAAGCCCACCACAGACGGGGTGGTGCGTGCACCCTCAGAGTTTGCGATAACAACGGGCTCGCCGCCCTCCATGACAGCCACGCAGCTGTTGGTAGTACCAAGGTCGATACCAATGATCTTACTCATAATGAAAACTCCTCTCGAAAGAACAAATCGTATTGTTTATGTGATGCTCAAATGTTTGTAAGCGGATGTTATATTCAAAACCCTTTCGGGTTTCTGCTTTGTTATTCGGCCACTACAACGGTCGCATGGCGGACGATCTTATCGCCCAGCTTGTAGCCCTTCTGGTAGACCGTGATGACGGTGCCGCTCTCCTGTCCGTCCGGGGCGGGGATCTGCTGCACTGCATTCATGAAGTTGGGGTCAAAGGGCTTGCCCAGCGCCTCGATCTCCTCCACATGGAGAGCATCCAGCGCCTTGGCGGCCTTGTCCAGCGTCATGGTCACGCCCTTTTTGTAGTTCTCGTCGGTGGTGGGGGCATTTGCTGCCATCTCCAGCGTATCCAGAATGGGAATGATCTGGTTCACCGCAAAGGAAATGCCATCGTTGAACTTCTGGTCGGCTTCGCGGGTGGAGCGCTTGCGGTAGTTCTCGTACTCCGCTGCCATGCGCAGCAGCTGGTCTTTGGCCTGTGCAGCGTTGGCTTCGGCCGCGTCCAGCTTTGCCTTGACGGCTTCCAGCTCACGGGCCTTCTTGTTGAACCAGCCGCCATCCTTCTTCTTGTCATCCTTCGGGTCGGCAGCTTCAGCAGCAGGTTCCTGTTCGGGTGCTGCCTGCTGGGCCTTTTCCTCGGGAGCCGTTTCGGGCTGCTCAGCTTCCTGAGCCGGAGCCGTCTTTTTTGCTTCTTCGCTCATTCCAGATCCTCCTTATAGATCACAGTCCGCCGCGGTACGGCAGCCTGCGGGGTGTCTTTTCGTTTGCCGCTCATGCCCTCGCCCAGCTGATCTGCAAAGTAATGCAGCAGCGGCATCAGTTTCTGGAAGGGCATCCGGGTGGGGCCGATCAATGCAATGGAGCCCCACAGGCCTCCGCCCACCAGATACCGGTCGCTCACGATGCACAGGCCCGGGATCTGCGGTTCCAGATCCTCGCCCAGCAGCACGCTCTCACTGCGTTCTGCCGGAGGTGCGATCAGGCCAGCGGCCTGCTCCTCGTCGTTCAGCAGTGTGAGGATGTCGCCCACCTTGCCGTCCAGCTGGGGCCAGTCCAGCAGGTACTGCTCACCGCCCAGAAATACATGGGGCTTGACGGAATCCTGCAGGATGGCAGCCGCTGCACTGATAACGGGCACCAGCTCCGGGTCGATCTGGCTGCACAGCTCTGCCAGCAGCCGGGTGGAAAGATCCACCGGCGCTACAAAGGTAAGGTTGCGGTTGAGCAGTGCGGCAAGTGCTGCCGCATTCTCGCGGGAAAGACCGGTGCGCACCCGTGCCACACGGGTACGAACGTAACCGGCCGTGGTAACGGCCAGCACAGCCGCTGCGCTGCGGCCCACCTGAACCACTTCATAGTGGGCGATGCACAGATCCTCGGCGCACGGGGTGCTGATGGCGGCGGTGCAGCCGCTGATGGCGGCCAGCGCCTTGGCGGCACCTGCGGCCAGCTTTTCCGGCTCATGGTCGAGGCTTGCGAACACCGCATCCACACGGGCGCGGCTCACACGATCCAGCGGCTGATCGTCGGTCAGCAGATTATCAAGGTAGTAACGGTAGCCCTTGGCGCTGGGCACACGGCCCGCGCTGGTGTGGGGTTGCTCCAGCAGGCCCAGCTTTGTCAGCGCCGCCATCTCATTGCGAAGCGTTGCGCTGGAAACTGCCATGTCAAAGTAGTTTGCCAGCACGCTGCTGCCAACGGGCTCGCCTTCGAGACCATACAGCGCCACGATCGCCTGCAAGACTCGCTGCTTGCGTGCATCCATCGTCATAGCGCCTGCCTCCTTTTTGCGTTCGCTTTGTTTGTTTAGCACTCCTTGTTCCTGAGTGCTAAGACCATTATAGCCAATTTTCCGGTGCTGTCAAGCCCCTTGGAAAAATGTTTTAAAAGATTCATAATTCTGTCATAAAGGGGTGTGAACTCCCTCAGTCAAAGCCTGCGGCTTTGCCAGCTCCCTCTGGGAGGGAGCCTTTGGCATGGTGGCACAGTTTCCGGCTCAAGCGCAAAGTTTGCGGGCGTGCCCGCTCCCCCTTGGGGGAGCTGTCGCGCAGCGACTGAGGGGCTTCAAATCGGCGGAGCCGGAAAAAACGGTTAAAAGATCTTCACGCCGAACAGGCGTGAATCTTCAGTTTTTTCCGGTGCAGCCCACCCCTTTGGGGTTAAAAGGGGCGAGCAGCCCCTTTTTTCGTGGCTCCAGCGCGTCGAAATCGCTGGCACTTTTCTGGTTCTCTTTTGGTGTCAAAAGAGAACATCCCCGGGCAGCAGTGTTTTAGTTTTCCCTCTTTTTCAGCCATTCGCGCAGTTTCGACCCCCATTCGTGCAGAATTTCTTTTGTTTTTGCCCAGTTTATGGTATATTTATAGTAACGAGACCCCCGTATAAAAACCACACGAAAGGAGCGAACCCCTATGAAAGCCAAACGCATTGTAAGCATCCTGCTGACCGGCAGTATGCTGCTGTCCCTGCTGCCGGTGTCTGCACTGGCAGCCGCCCCGGTGTTCGATGCACCCGCCCAGACCACGGCCAAAAAGGCTGCACCCCTTGTACAGGAGGCCGACGCCTCCCGCAGCACCGAGGAGGAAGCCGCCACCCGCAGCAGCCGTGATCTGGACGCAGAAAACGGCACCGCCGATAGCATTACCATCCAGCTGAACGCCGAAGGCAAGCCCGCAGACAGCGACGACCTTGAGCATTGGGTACATAGCGGCGTAACAAGCTATGACCTGAAATTGTATCAAGGCATCTTCACCCTGCAGCCCTCCTCGGAGGCCGGGGCGGAAAGCGCATTGCAGGACACTCTCTATATTTATAAAGATGCCGAATTTAACAGCGGCACCGTCGGCAGCACAACCTTCAACAACGGCACTATCTCCGGTGGCACCTTCCAAAAAGCGGTGCACAACGACGCCACCCCCAACAATCAGGGGTTCATCCTTGACGGCATCTTCAAAGAACAGGTGCACAACTGGGGCACCATCTCCGGTGGCATCTTCCAAGGGGAGGTGCACAACTGGGGCACCATCTCCGGCGGCACCTTTAAGGAAGCTGTTGAGGTATACGCCGACTCCAAGCCGGCTGGGATCGAGGGCGGGACCTTTGAAAAGGGTATGAAGCTCGAGAATTTTGGCTCTTCCATCACCATCAAAGACGGCCTGTTTGACGGCGAGGTTTCTGCCGCAGAAGGTTACTCCGGCATGCTTAGCATCAACGGCGGCTACTTTGTGAACAAACCCTCTCTGCCGGTAGGCAGCGACACCCGCTTTACCACGGTGAGCGATCAGGATGGCAGAGCCTTCCAAGTGCCTGTAAACAAAGGCTGGTCTGAAGGCTACGAAACGCTTTATGTGCCCAGCGGATCACCTGCGCAGCCCAACACCATTACCGTAAAGACCGCTGCCCCACTGACCGACTGCCTTGCAGGCGACGTATCCATTATGGGAACCGATAAAGTACAGCTAAATAATGACGGCAGTTACACCATTGAGGTATACCAGCCGACGTCCATCGTGCTGGTGACCGCGGAGCCCGCGCCGGGCGAACCCGGCGGCGAGCTTGACCCGGAGTTCTCCTCCGGCGCAGCCGCGCTCGGCATCGTGCTGGGCACTGCAGGTCTGGGTTATGTCACCTATGTCTGCGGTTCTTCCCTGTACCTGCACTATGTTTTGCCGGACGGCTTTATCCCCTCCACCCGGCAGGAGCTGGCCACCGTCCTGTGGACGACTGCCGGTAAGCCCGACCCCGTAAGCACCGCCCTGTATACCGATATCCCCGCTGACGCTATCGAGCAGCAGAAAGCCGCCCGCTGGTGCGCAGAGCAGGGTCTGCTCTCCGACCACGGCGAAACCTTTGGCCCGGACACCAAGGTGACCAATGCACGCATCATCCGCGCATGGAACAGCCTGAAAAAAGTGCCCGTGACCATCAAATAATCATCCTCACATTCATCCTTTCATGTACACCGCCGCCCGGCTTGCTTCCACAGGCCGGGCGGCGGTGTTTTCACTCTTCCATCTGCCTTGCCAGAAATGCCGCTGCCACATTCACGGCCTTGAGCTGGGCAGCATCCGGCGTGGCCGTGCGGTCTTCGGTCAGCAGGGCCACCACGCCGGTCACATCGCCCGCCGCAATGATGGGTGCGGCGCACAACACCACCCGGGGCGAGCCTTCGCAGGGCAGGATGCACTTTTCGGCAATGCCCTCGCTCTGGTACAGCCTGCGGCCATCCATCAGCTTTTCCAGCGGCTGGCTGATGCTGCGGTCGGCCAGCTCCCGCCGGCCGGAGCCGCTCACCGTAAGGATGCGGTCGCGGTCGGCCACCAGTGTGGTCAGCGCAAAGCTTTTGCTGAGCACCTCGGTATACTGGGCCGCTACTGCGTTCATCTCGCCAATGGGCGAATACTTTTTAAAGATCACCTCGCCGTCGCCCGTGGTGAAGATCTCCAGCGGGTCGCCGCGGCGGATGCGCTGGGTGCGGCGGATCTCCTTGGGGATCACCACCCGGCCCAGCTCGTCGATGCGGCGCACGATTCCTGTTGCTTTCATGTTTTTGCTCCTCCGTTTCCTTAAAAATGCCTGCAGCACTAGTATCTGTCAGGCCGGGCCATTTATACCTGCCGCCCCCGCGCAAAAAGACCTGCACGGAAAGCTGCCTCTTCGTTGCGTTTCCGGCAGGGTTCTGCTACAATGATACAAAAAGCCGTTTTCATAAGCACAGCACCCCGCTTATGAAGACAGCTCCTAAAATTCTACTGAGAAAGGCAGGTGTCCGGATGCCGAACATCCTCATTCTGGGCGGCGGTGCCGCCGGTCTTGCAGCCGCGCTGGCGGCGGCACAAAGTGCCCCCGCTGCACAGGTCATTGTGCTGGAGCGCAACCCGAAGCCGGGCAAAAAGCTGCTTGCCACCGGCAATGGCCGTTGCAATCTGGATAACACCGGCATTGCACCGGAGCTGTATTTCACTGCCGACCCGGCAGCACTTCGTCCGCTGCTGGATGCCGTAAATACCGCCGACCCGCTGCGCTGGTTCCATGCGCTGGGGCTTTATACCCGCACCGACGAGGCGGGCCGGGTGTATCCGTACTCCAATCAGGCGGCGGACGTGCTGGCCCTGCTGGAGCATCACCTTGCGCAGCACCATGTGCAGCTGCGCACCGGCTGCACCGTGCGCACCCTGAACCAGAGCCGCAGCGGCTACGCCGTGCAGTTCGAGACGGCAGGCGGCTCTGCCGAAACGCTGCGCGCCGATGCCGTCATCTGCGCCATGGGCGGTGAGGCAGGGCCGCAGTTCGGCACCGACGGCTTTGGCACCCGGTTCGCCGCCCAGTGCGGCGGCAGGGTGGAGCCGCTGTACCCCTGCCTGACCGCCCTGCAGTGCGCAAAGCCCCGCAAAGCGCTGGCTGGCATCCGTGCCAAGGCAGCAGCATCCCTGCTGGACGGTGCCCGTGTGCTTGCCTGCGAGAACGGCGAGGTACAGTTCACCGATTACGGCCTTTCCGGCATCTGCATCATGCAGCTGTCCGGCCTGCTGGCCCCGGGCCGCGGCCCCAAGGCTCCTGCTGTGGAGCTGGACCTCTTCCCGGCAGTGGACGAAACCGCACTTGCCAGCCTGTTTGCGGCCCACGCCGCCCAGACGGCAGGGGGCAGCGCCGCTGACTTCTGGCTGGGCCTGCTGAACCAGAAGCTGGGCTGTACTGTGTGGTCTGCCGCCGGGCTGCAGGACAGCGACGCGCCTGCCGTGCTCACCGCCGCACAGTGGCAGAAGCTGGCCCACACCGCCAAGCACTGGCGCTTTGAGGGGCTGACCCCCTGCAGCTGGAAGCAGGCCCAGACCACCGGCGGCGGGCTGGCCCTGCGGGAGGTGGATCAACACTTCCAGTTCAAGGGCTGTCCGGGCCTTTACTTTGTGGGCGAAACGCTGGACTGCGCAGGCAGCTGCGGCGGTTTTAATCTGCACTGGGCGTTCGGCTCCGGCCTTGTGGCCGGGCGCAGCGCTGCAGGCCATGCTGCAGCAGGCCGTGCTCTGCCAAAAGCCTCCGCGCCCGCAAAGAGCAGGAAAAAGCCGCACAGGTAAAAATGAGCTTTAAATTTTCAACAAAAGCTTGACATCTTGTGCAGATCGCATTATCATAAAGACAATAAAGGTTTGTTCAGAGGATCGAGCAGAACAAGCAAGGGGAGAGTCGAAAGGCCCTTTTGTTTGTCCTGCTCTTTTTCTTTTATTCGGCAAACGGAGCGATCAGGAGGTTTTTATGCTGGATGTAGCAATTATCGGCTGCGGTGTCATTGGTGCGGCAGCCGCCTATGAGCTGTCCCATTACCCGCTGCAGACCGCCATTTTTGAGGCTGAAAATGACGTGGCAGACTGCACCACCAAGGCCAACAGTGCCATTCTGCACGCTGGCTACGACCCCGAACCGGGCACCCGGATGGCGCGGCTCAACGTGGAGGGGTCCGCACTGGCCAAGGAGATCTGCGCCCGGCTGGATGTGCCGTACCTGCAGTGCGGCAGTCTGGTGCTGGCCCTCAGCCCGGAAGAGCTGCCCCACCTGCAGAAACTGTATGAGAACGGCATCGCCAACGGTGTGCCGGGCATCCGGCTGCTTTCCGCAGAGGAAACGTTTGCCATGGAACCGAATCTGGCCCCCACTGTCGTTGGCGCGCTGTATGCGCCCAGCGCCGCCATCGTCAGCCCGTGGGAGTTTGCGCTGGCAATGGCAGAAGTGGCTGTGCGCAACGGCGTGGAGCTGCACCGCAGCTGCCCTGTGACCCACATCGAAAAGACCGCCGGCGGCTGGGCACTGACCACCCCCTCCGGAATTGTGGAAACGCGCTATATCATCAATGCGGCAGGCATCTCGGCGCAGGCCGTGCACGACATGGCCGCACCCCACAAATTTACCATCCAGCCCACCCGGGGCGAATACTACCTGCTGGATAAATCCGAGGGCAGCCGTGTGCACCACGTCATCTTCCAGTGCCCCAACGAAAACGGCAAGGGCGTTCTGGTGGCCCCCACCGTCCACGGCAACCTGATCGTCGGCCCGAACGCCGACCCCGTGGAAGGGGACGATACCGCCTGCACTGCCGCCGGGCTGGCCTTCGTCAGCGCCGCAGCGCGCCGCAGCGTGCCGAACATCCGCTTCAGCGAGTCCATCCGCAACTTTGCGGGTGTCCGTGCCAATGTGGACACGGGCGACTTCGTTATCGGCGAAGCAGAGGGCGCGCCCGGTTTCATTGATCTGGCAGGCATGAAATCGCCCGGCCTTTCCAGTGCACCGGCCGTTGCCAGAGAAGCCGTCAAAATTCTGGAAGCTCACGGCGATCTGCCCGCCCCCAAGGCGGATTACAGGGATGGCCGCACCCGGGTGCGCTTCAAGGAGCTTCCGCCCGAAGAAAAAGCCCGGCTCATTGCAAAGGAACCCGCCTATGGCCGCGTGATCTGCCGCTGCGAGACGATCACCGAGGGCGAAATTCTGGATGCTCTGCACGAAGAGATCCCCGCCACCACCATTGACGGTGTCAAGCGCCGCTGCGGTGCCGGTATGGGCCGCTGTCAGGGCGGCTTTTGCGGGCCGCGGGTGCTGGAACTGATCAGCAAAACGCTGGGCATCAGTCCGCTGGACGTGCTGCAGGATAAGGCCGGCACCAACGTCTTACTGTGCGAAACCAAGCAGGAGGGAGAGCACCATGATTGATCTGGTCATCGTCGGCGGCGGCCCTGCAGGCCTTGCCGCAGCTTACAGCGCATGGCAGCATGGTCTGCGCGATATCCTTATCTTAGAGCGCGACAACGAGCTAGGCGGCATCCTGAACCAGTGCATCCACAACGGCTTCGGCCTGCACCGCTTTGGCGAGCAGCTCACCGGCCCGGAATACGCAGGCCGCTGCATTGAACTGCTGCGCTCCACCGGTGTCCGGGTGGAGCTGGGCACGATGGTGCTGGACGTCACCCCGGACAAAAAGATCCACTGTGTCAGCCGGGAAAAGGGTTATCAGATTTTGGAAGCCAGAAGCATCATTCTCTGCATGGGCTGCCGGGAGCGCACCCGCGGTGCCATTGGCATCCCGGGCAGCCGCCCTGCCGGTATCTACACCGCCGGTGCGGCCCAGCGCTATGTCAACATGGAGGGCTATCTGGTAGGCAAGCGGGTGCTCATCCTCGGCAGCGGCGACATCGGCCTGATCATGGCCCGCCGCATGACGCTGGAAGGTGCCAAAGTACTGGCCTGCGTGGAGGTCATGCCGTATTCCGGCGGCCTGACCCGCAACATCGTGCAGTGCCTGCAGGACTTCGACATCCCCCTGTATCTGTCCCATACCATCGTGGATATTCAGGGCAAGGCCCGCGTGGAAAAGGCCACCGTTGCCAAGGTGGACGAAAACCGCCGCCCCATCCCGGGCACCGAGATGGAATTTGATGTGGACACCATCCTGCTCAGCGTCGGCCTGATCCCGGAAAATGAGCTGACCCGGCAGGCGGGCATCCCCATGGACCCTCACACCAAGGGCGCTGTGGTCTACGAGAATATGGAGACCGGCATCCCCGGCGTGTTCGCCTGCGGCAATGTGGTGCACGTGCATGATCTGGTGGACTTCGTTTCGGGCGAGAGCGACCTTGCCGGTGCTTCTGCGGCGGCCTATGTTTTGAAGGGCGAAGCCTCCGATACGGTTGTGCTTGACCTTGTTCCGGGCAATGGCGTGGGCTACACCGTGCCGCAGCGGGTGCGCCCCGCTGATGTGGACAGGAGCGTGAACATTTCCTTCCGTGTGCGGCAGAACTACGGCCCCAGCCAGATCACCGTGACCTGCGGCGGCAGGCAGCTGGCCCGGTTCAAGCGCCAGCGCATGGCTCCCGGCGAGATGGAGCACATCGCCCTGCCCAAAGTCCTGCTGGAAAAAGCAGACGGCCCGCTGACCGTTGCGGTAGAGGAGGTTATTGCAGAATGAGCAGCATCAAAGAAGTCATTTGCATCTGCTGTCCCTGCGGCTGCCACTTGCAGGTGGACCCGGAAAATGATTATAATGTAACTGGAAACGCCTGCCCCAACGGTGCCGCCTACGGCAGGGAAGAGCTGACCCATCCCACCCGCATCCTCACCAGCACCGTGCGGGTAGAGGGTGGGCTGTACCCGCGCTGCCCGGTAAAAACTGCGCAGGCCGTGCCCAAAGAGAAGATGACCGAGGTCATGGCTGCGCTGGACCGCGTCACCCTGCACGCCCCCGTCCGCACCGGGCAGGTGGTGCTGGCAGATGTGTGCGGCACCGGCGTGGACGTTGTGGCGACGCGAAATCTGTGATACACACTCCTGAAACGATACGGAGGTAGCAAAAGCATGAGTACAAAATATGTTCTGGCGTTGGATCAGGGAACCACCAGCAGCCGTGCCATCCTGTTCGACAATGAGCAGAATATCATTGCGGTGCAGCAGCGCGAGTTTGAGCAGATCTATCCGCAGCAGGGCTGGGTGGAGCACAACCCCATGGAGATCTGGTCCACCCAGTATGGAGTCATGAACGAGGTGGTGGCCCAGAGCGGTGTCGATGCCCACGATATCGCCGCCATTGGCATCACCAACCAGCGGGAGACCACCATCCTGTGGGAAAAGGCCACCGGCCGCCCCATCTACAATGCCATCGTCTGGCAGTGCCGCCGCACGGCTCCGCTGGTGGATGAACTGCTGCAGCAGCCCGGCATGGCAGACTACATCCGGGAGAACACCGGCCTGATGCCCGATGCCTATTTCTCCGCAACGAAGATCAAGTGGATCCTGGACAATGTGCCCGGTGCGCGGGAGCGGGCCGAGGCAGGGGAGATCCTGTTCGGCACTGTGGACACATGGCTGGTCTGGAAGCTGACCGGCGGCAGAGTGCATGTCACCGACCGCACCAACGCCAGCCGCACCATGCTGTATAACATCCGCACGCTGGACTGGGACGACACCCTACTCAAAGCGCTGGATATCCCGCGCTGCATCCTGCCCCGCGTGACGGATTCCAGCGAGGTCTACGGCACCACCGATCTGTGCGGTGTGCAGATCCCGGTGGCCGGCATTGCCGGTGACCAGCAGGCTGCGCTGTTCGGACAGAGCTGCTTTGGCAAGGGGGAGGCCAAGAACACCTACGGCACCGGCTGCTTTTTACTGATGAACACCGGCGACACCATCTGCCGCAGCCGGAACGGCCTGATCTCTACCATCGCCATCAGCCTGAACGGTAAGGTGGAGTACGCGCTGGAGGGCAGCGTCTTTGTGGGCGGTGCCGTCATCCAGTGGGTGCGCGACGGCCTGCGCATGATCCAGGAGAGCCGCGATGCGGAATACTATGCCCAGAAGGTGCCGGATAACGGCGGCATTTACATCGTGCCGGCCTTTACTGGTCTGGGTGCACCGTACTGGGATATGTATGCCCGCGGTGCCATTGTGGGCATCACCCGCGGCACCACCCAGAACCACATCATCCGCGCGGCAGAGGAGTCCATTGCCTACCAGAGCGCAGACCTCGTGGCTGCTATGGAAAAGGACACCGGCGTGCCCATCACCTCGTTGAAGGTGGACGGCGGTGCATCCCGTGACCAGTTCCTGATGCAGTTCCAGGCCGACATCCTGAACAAGACCGTGCTGCGCCCTGCCATCCGGGAGACGACCGCTCTGGGCGCTGCCTATCTGGCGGGCCTTGCCACCGGCGTATGGAAGGACCGGGACGAGATCCGCAGCCTGTGGCACTGCAACATGACCTTTGCCCCGCAGATGGACGAGGCTGAGCGCACCCGTCTGCTCTCCGGCTGGCACAAGGCTGTGGGCCGCAGCTGCGACTGGGCAGAGCATTGATAGTTTTCGCCCGACTTTATGGTTCGCGCACAAAATATTTTTTAATTGTTTATTTTCTATTGACATTTTGTTACAAAACGCTATACTAGAAGCATCCCAAGAGAAGTGAGATGGGGATGCACTGTATCGTCCAGATGCAGTGTGTCCCCATTTTTATTACGGAAAAATCAGATTCAAAAAGGAGGTCCCCCATATGAACGAGAAAAAACTTTCAAGGCCGCTGATCAGTCTCATCGTCAGCATCGCGCTCATCATCGTAGGCATTGCCGGTTCTTTCATTTTACAGACGAACTCCGGCAAAACGACCATCCGGAACGTTACCATTGAATCCGAATCCGGTCATACCCTTGCGATGGATGTTTATATTCCGGAAAACGCCACCGCTGAAACGCCTGCGCCCGCTATTTTTGTACAGCATGGCGGAAACAACAACAAAGAAGAAATGCAGCACTACTGCATTGAGCTCGCCCGCCGCGGCTATGTTGCGATCGGCGTGGATATGTACGGCATGGGCGAAAGCGAACCTCTGCCGGACTCCGAATGGCTCACCCAGGGCCGCGGCCTTTATGATGCGGTACGCTACGGCGTGACTCTGCCCTACGTTGATACCGACCGAGTTTCGCTGCTGGGCTACTCCCGCGGTGGCAAGGCAGCTGGCGAAGCACTGCAGTGCGATAACGACAGTCTGAATGTTGTCAAGGCCATTTTCCTGATCCACAGCGATCCCATCGTGCGTAACAGCGAGGGCTACACCGATGTTTACGGTGCCCGAGATGTCGCAGTTCTCGCAGACAAGAACGACGAGTTCTTCTTCTCGGAAAAAGCTAATGATAACGGTACCTATTCCAACGACGCCAACAAGTATGCAGCCAACCTTTCCAGCCCGGCAGAATATGTGATCAACAACAGTGCACAGTCCTTCCTGTATTTCGGTATCGACCCCGCAACCACCAGTGAACAGCGCGTGGCAGAGACCGTTTATGAGCAGGATTACGGCGGAAAGACCGGAAGCCGCCAGATCTTTGTTTCTAACGAGACGCATATGGCTGGTTGGTGGTCCCCGCTGGTCATGAACCGTGTGTTGACCTTCTTTAACCGTGTTATGCCCACTGGCACTGCTCTGAGCGCCAGCAGCTACACCTATACCATCTGGAACATCTTCAAGATCATCGCCCTGTCCGGTCTGCTGCTGTTTGCCGGGTCTCTGATGGTCTGGCTGGTCAGCTCCGTCAAGACATTCCAGTGTGCCGACAATGGAGAGCAGGACCTTCGCCCAGTTGGCGATAAGAATGCAGTTGCATGGTTCTGGGGCATCCAGATCATCAGTGCCGTCCTGTCCATCCTCATGATTCGATTCCTGAACAAGCAGGGACTGGCATCTTACCGTGATGCACTTTTCCACTCGGCCAACCCTGCGTACCACGGCCTGATCTCTCTGCTGTGCGGCGCACTGACTCTTGTTCAGTGGGCCCAGGGTTCGAGTCCCTGGAGGTGCACCAGATATTGAACGCCAAATCGTAAGATTTGGCGTTCTTTTTTGTTATGTAACCCCGAGAAATCGGGGCTTGCACGGTCAATGCACGGTTTTTGCACGGTTGGTGTTTTCATAGGAATCTTCTGCATGGGCTGGAATTACTTTGAAATGCGTGGTAAATTTTGCATTAGGTCAGCAGAGCCAGACGGAGCTGCGCCTTTACTTCGGGGTCTGCATTCTTCAGCAATTCCAAGAGAGCCGTCATGGAGATGGTGGGTTCGCCTGCGGCGGGTACAGCCTGCGGGCTGGGGCTTTCCTGTTTAGCATAGAACCCTTCCTCAAATTTCCTGCCCAGTTCTACACGAGAGGACTGCTGGATATGAGCGTAGGTGTTCACCAGCATATCCGCCGTGGCGTGCCCTGTGGTGCCCTGAACGGCTTTCACATCGCCGCCGGAGATCATCAGCTGATAGGTGGCACTGGAATGCCGCAAACCGTGAAAGACAATGCGGGGGAACTCCGGGTGGGCATCCTGCCACTTGAGGAACTTTTTGCGAATGAGCACCGGCTCCACCGCCAGACCGTTGGGCAGACGGAACAGCATCCCACTGTCATGGTAGCGTGTCGGGTCTTTTCTCTCGTCTGTCGCCAGCTGATTCAGCCACTTCTTCAATTCTTCTTTTAGTGCAGAGGTCATGAAGATGGTGCGGCAGGAGGATGCGGTTTTGGTGCTTTTCAGGATGAGGGAAGTGGTGCTGCGCTCCAGCTTGTCCGGGAATACCTTGATGATGCAGCCATCGTCCACTTGGTTCAGGGCTTCTTTTCGCACCCGCTGCATGGATTTGTTGATACGGAAGGTTCCGATACCGTCCGCAGCATCAAAGTCAATATCCTCTGGGGTCAGACCAACGATCTCGCCTTCTCGCAGCGCGCCCACCAGTGTGAGATGGACTGCCAGATGCAGGATGGGGTCCTCCATGCTGTCCAGAGCCGCCCGCATTTCCTCTACCGTCCAGATGGTACGCTCCTGCGTGGACTTCTTGGGGCTGTCCACGGGAACCGGGCTTTTGACAAGGATGCCCCACTCTACGGCATACTGGAAGGCTGTACCCAGCAGCCGATGAACCTCGTGGATGGTGGTGCCGGATAGAAACCGCTGCTTCTGCTTTTCGGTCAGTTCCTGCTTCTTGCCCTCAATATACGAACCGCAGGGTGTTTTGCTCAGGGTCGTGTAGAGGTTTTCCATGTGGTAGGGCTTGAGTTTTTGCATCTCCATGCTGCCGATATAGGGGATAATAAGGTTCTGGATGGTGGAAAGGTTAGATTCGTAGGTTTTGGGTGCCCACTTGTGCTTGCTGCACTGCTTGGGCAGCCAATCCATGAGGAACTCTGCCACCGTCACCGAGGACGGAATCAGGAAGGTTCCAGCCGCCAGCTCATGCTCGATCTGTTTCTTACGGTTTGTTGCCTCCTCTTTGGTGGGAAAGCTTTCCCATTTGTCGCAGCTCTTGCCGTGCTCGTCCTGATAGGTGTAGCGGACGCTGTAAGAGTTGCCGCGTTTTGTAATATATGCCATACTGTTGCCTCCTTATCAAGCTGCCCGGTTGAGCCACGCATCGAAGCTGTCCTTCGGTACACGGATGCTTCCGCCTACCCGCAGAACACGGAATTCGGTGGTGCTGTTGCACAGGTTGTAAGCAGAGCGCAGGCTGATGGCCAGCATTCGCGCGATCTCTTCCACCGTGTACACCAGTTTCGTGGTTGCCGGGCTGTCAGTTGGAGACTTGACGGCATTGGTTTGAGTGACCACTTCCATTGTAGTGGGATTCGAGTCCTTTTGCAAGAACTTATTCGTATAATTTTCAGATTTCACAGTTTCGGTCATGTCAGGCCGATTCAAATTCATAGGCAGACCTCCAATTCCTTGTAGCCGGGTGACTTTTGCACCCGGCAATTTTTGTTTTCCAATGTTTTCAGTTTATCCGATCAAGCGTTTCATGCGTTCCAGCTTTTCCTGCGCAGTTTCCTTGCGGAAACTTACACCGATACAGGAGATTGGGACGCATATTTCCAGCAGGCGGTCATAGATGCGGGCATGAGGGGTATCCTGTGGGTGGCGTATCTCGTCCAGCGTCAAGTTGGTGGTGACGATCAGTGGTTTCCGGCTGCGGTATCGGCTGTCCACGATG
>NZ_WKZJ01000008.1:0-125958 GCF_009679715.1 Faecalibacterium sp. BIOML-A1 | reverse complement strand
ATTGTTTTTCGTGTTTTTCCAAACACTTAAAAGGTTCCTTACAAGTTTTTCGATATTGTTCAATTTTCAAGGTCCTGTGCGCCTCAGCCTTGCGGCTGACGACCTGCTTATTTTACCACCGAAGTGGTTTTTTGTCAAGCCTTATTTTTAGAAGCTTTTGAACTTTCTGAACTTGGAGCACTTCAAACATCTCAGTGTCAACCGTGAGCTTGTCGGGGTGAGACCCCTCCATCTTGCTTTCGCAAGACCGCTCCGTTTGCTTGAACGCCCCACTGGGGCGATTCATTGCTTTCGCAACCGCAAAGCTTTTCAGCGTCTATTGGTTCTTTTCAAAGGCTTCCTGCTGTGGCTTCGGAAGTCATTCTTTTGCCTCAGCGCTTGGCGCTCAAGTATAATACCACACCCCCGCCTCCTTGTCAACACTTTTTGACAACTTTTTTCATCTTTTTTCTTGCGCTGCTGAAAAACGTTCATTTTCTTGTATTCAACGTTCTCTTTTTACGCAAAAAACCGCCTGCACATTCCTGCACAGACGGCCTTATATTACTTCTATAATAGAGTTAGCGGATCTCGATGCCCAGCTTGAACTTCAGGTTGCCGAGGATCTTCTTGACCACGCGCTCCACTTCCTCAGTGGAAACTTCCTTTTTCGGATCGGACAGAGACAGGGTGAACGCCATGCTCTTTTTGCCCTCGCCGAGATTTGCGCCGCGGTAGATATCGAACAGCTTGATCTCACCCACCAGAGGGCTGGCCTTCTTGATGGTCTCTTCGATCTCGCCGCAGGTGATCTTTTCATCGCAGACCAGTGCCAGATCACGCTTGACAGCAGCGTAGGGACTGAGCGGCTGATAGCGCAGCTCGCCGTCCACGCAGGACATCAGAGCCTCGTAATCCAGCTCGCCCAGATAAATATTCTGGCTATCCTTCTGATCCTTTGCAATTTCCAGCTCGCCGTTGATCTCGTTGGACAGCTTGCCAAACACACCCAGACGCTTGTCACCACAGTAAACAGCGGCGCTGATGCCGGGGTGCAGCCACGGGGTGGTCTCGCGCTTGTAGTCAAAGCTCAGGCCAAAGCCAGCTGCCAGTGCTTCCAGTGCACCCTTAACGGTGAAGAAATCTTCTTCAGGGCCGAATGCGCCGATGCACAGGGTCTGGCGCTCGTGCGGATGCTCGTTGATGGGCAGTTCCTTGGCAAGATACACCGGTGCCATCTCGAACAGACGGCCTTCTGTGTTGCCCTTCTTGAGATTGTCCACAATGACATTCAGCATGGAGGGAGCCAGCAGGGTGCGCATGATGGACAAATTCTCGCTGATGGGGTTCAGGATGCGGATGGCCTTGCGGGCTTCATCATCCGCCGGGATGTGCAGCATATCCAGTTCTGCGTTGGAGTAGAAGGCCAGCGTGGAGGCCTCATAGAAGCCCTGTGCGGCCAGCAGACGCTTGGTCTTGAGCTGCTGCTTCTGGTCATAGTTCAGACCGCCGTTTGTAACGGAGGCAGTGTTCAGGAAGGTGGGCACAATGTGGTCGTAGCCGTACTCACGGATGACCTCCTCGGCCAGATCCGGGAAGCTCTCCACGTCCTCGCGGTACAGGGGTGCGGACACATCCCAGCTGCCATCGGCCTGTACATCCACCGTGAACTCCAGACGCTGCAGAATGTCGATCATGGTCTGATCCGGCACGGTGATGCCCAGCACGCCGCAGATCTTAGCCGGAGTGGTAACGATGTGCTTGCGCTCCATCGGGCGGCCATCGGTCAGGTCATATTCCAGCGTGGTGATGTCGCCGCAGTCCAGCTCCTGGATCAGGTGCAGGGCACGGGCAAGGCCCAGTTCAGGAGAGTGGCGGTCCACACCCTTCTCGTAGCGGGCGGAGGAGTCGCTGTTCTGGCCCAGAGCGCGGCTGGTCTTGCGCACGCAGTCGCGGGCAAAGGTGGCACACTCAAACAGCAGGCTGGTGGTGTTCTCATCCATGCCGGAGTTTGCGCCGCCCATGATGCCGGCAAGTGCCACCGGCTTTTCGGCATCGCAGATGACCAGATTGTTGGGGTTCAGAGTGAACTCCTTCTCATCCAGCGTGACGATCTTTTCGCCCGCATGGGCGCGGCGCACATCGATGGTGCGGCCGGCGACCTTGTTCAGGTCAAAGGCGTGCATGGGCTGACCCATTTCCAGCAGGGTGTGGTTGGTGATATCCACCACGTTGCTGATGGAGCGCAGGCCGCACAGAGCCAGATGGCGCTTCATCCAGCGGGGAGACTCGCTCATGCGGATGTTGCGCACATAGTGTGCCATATAGCGGGGGCACAGGTCCGGAGCCTCCACCTTGACGGTGATGGGCGCATCCGGCTCGCAGACGGCCTTGTAGTCCATTGCGGGCATGTGCAGGGGCTTGCCCAGAACGGCAGCCACCTCGCGGGCGATGCCCAGAACGGACTGGCAGTCCGGGCGGTTGGCGGTGATGGAGATATCAAAGATATAGTCGTCCAGACCCACCACCGGCGCAATATCGGTGCCGGGGACAGAGTCCTCGGGCAGAATGAGCAGGCCGTAGACCTCAGAGCCCGGGAACAGGTCATCGTTCAGGCCCAGCTCTTCGCCGGAGCACAGCATACCGTTGGACTCCACGCCCTGCATCTTGCGGGCCTTGATCTTGATGCCGCCGGGCAGGGTGGAGCCATCCAGAGCCGCGGGCACGCAGTCGCCCAGCTTCATGTTGGCGGCACCGGTGCTGATGCGGATGTCGTGGCCGTAGTCTCCGCAGTCCACCACACACTTGGTCAGGTGGGTGCCCTCCTGCTTTTCCATCTCCACGATCTTGCCGACGACCACCTTGCTGATGCCGGCATCCAGCGGGATCAGCTCTTCGACCTCAAAGCCGCAGGAGAAGAGCTTTTCCTCCAGTTCCTGCGCAGTAACGTCGATATCTACAAATTCTTTTAACCAGCTGAAAGGTACTTTCATTGTCTCTTCTCTCCCCTCTTATTCGTGGAACTGCTTGAGGAACTGCAGGTTGTTCTCGAACATCAGGCCGATGTTGTTGATGCCATACTTCAACATGGCGATACGCTCGATGCCGATGCCGAAGGCGAAGCCGGAATACTCGTCCGGGTCGATATTGCAGTTCTCCAGCACCTTGCGGTTGACGACACCGCCGCCCAGCACCTCGATCCAACCGGTGTGCTTGCACAGCGGGCATCCCTTACCGTGGCACTCGAAGCAGCTCACGTCCACCTCCACGCTGGGCTCGGTGAACGGGAAGTAGGAGGGACGCAGGCGGGTGCGGGTGTCAGCGCCGAACAGCTTCTGCACGAAGGTGTTCAGTGCGCCCTGCAGGTCGCCCAGCGTGATGCCCTTATCCACCACCAGACCTTCCATCTGGTGGAACATGGGGCTGTGGGTAGCGTCCGAGTCGGAACGGAACACACGGCCGGGCATCAGGATCTTGATGGGCGGCTTCTGAACGTCCATGGTGCGGATCTGGCCGCCGGAAGTCTGGGTACGCAGCAGGAACTCCTCCGACAGGTAGAAGGTGTCCTGCATGTCGCGTGCCGGGTGATCCTTGGGCACGTTCAGGCGGGTAAAGTTGTGGTCATCGTCCTCGATCTCCGGGAAGGTACCCACCGAAAAGCCCATGCCGGAGAACACGTCGATGATCTGGTTGGTGATCAGGGTCAGCGGGTGCAGACCGCCCACAGAGCGGGTCTTGGCGGGCAGCGTGATATCCACCGTCTCCGCAGCATTGCGGGCAGCAAGCTCTGCCTGCTTCACCTGTTCTGCAGCAGCGTCGTAATCTGCCTGAACCTTTGCCTTGAGTTCATTGATGATCTTGCCCATAGCGGGGCGCTCTTCCGGCGCAACGGTGCGCAGGTTCTTCATCAGGGCAGGGATCTTGCCGTTTTTGCTGAGGTACTCCTGCCAGAAGGAGGCCAGCGTTTCCTTGCCGGACACCTGACCAAGGCTTTCAGCGGCCTGTTTTGCCAGCTCGTCGATCATTGCTTGCATGGATGTTCTCTCCTTTATTCTTCGTGTTGATGAGCGGAGTGCAACAAAAAAGCTCCGTCCCCTGCCCGATTTCTCAGGCAAAAGGGACGAAGCTGTTGATTCTTAGCTCCGCGGTACCACCCGGTTTCCACCCGTGCACAGATGCCGGGCGGCTCTCAGAACGCCGTAACGGGGCGTGGCCGTTCTGTACTACTGCTGTTTCGCACAGACCGCTCAGGAGCGAACTTCAGCCAGCCCGCACACGGAAGCCCTCTCAGCCGGTGAAGCTTCTCTCTTTGCCGTGCGGTACAGACCTACTCTCTCCGTCGCTGCGTTTGGGAGTATTCAGGTTTTATAACCAAGAGTTATGTTACCACATTTCGGGACAGTTTGCAAGGGCTGTGCAGTTACTTTCCGCAAAAATCGCGTTCAGTGGAGGTTTTTTCACAAAGCCGCAACCATTATGAATCGTTTATGTCATCCATTATGAGCTGAAACAATTCTCCCAGGTCGATTAGTGGCGCAAACTCTTTATCAACTTTGTAATCATCTGAAATTTTTACCACGACCACACCGTCGATCTGCTGGATATATCCTTCCTGCGGATAGACTGGCATCTGTTCCAGCTCTGTTCTGCTGTACAGTTCCCCGTACTGTTCCACCGAGCAATGCTTGAGTTTTGCCGGAGTAATATCCCTGAAAACCGCTTTCCAAGACGCTCTGGCCGAGTAATCGTTCAGCCAGAAGCGGCCCATCTGCGCATACGGATTTGCATAGAGGTAATACTCCCTCTTCATAAAACTGGAGTTCGAGCTGGGTCTGCCCACAAACAGTACCGGCAGCTGCTCGTTATCGTCAAAATATCCGCTGCTCATCAGGTCGTCCGCAATGTGATCCGACATGCTCTTGAGTGTTTTTCTTCCCTCATACATAGCTTCCTGATCGATCACGGCAGAGCAGACATTGCCATAGACGACCAAAACCGCAAGTACTACAGCCCCTGTCCGGGCAGCACGTACATACTTTTTTACCATAGGCTGATTTGTGCGCGTCCCTTCAAGCAGCAGCAGACATACCGGCACGAACAGATTCAATCCTTCGCCCATCTGCAAAAGCCAGACCGCCTCGCTTGTGATCAGCATGATGGCATTGCACATGATGGGCAAAACGATCAGCGCTGCCACTCCCAGAAGGATATATTCCCAATTTTTCCGGTGAAGCATTTTTCTGAAGCGGTTCAGCAGTCCGCTGCTCAGCGCCAGAAATACCAAAACAAAAAAGCCCACCGGCTGCAGAATGTTATGCCGATAGTAATTCTGAAAAAAGTAAGCTCCAAACAGTTGGTAGGTCTCTGCAATGGCATTGGGCAGATTTTTCAGTATAGAAAGTACCGAAACATCCGCTCCTCCATTATAACTTGCCATCTGCCATCCACATGCCCATACGATCAGCTTTGTGAGCAGGAAATACAAAACCATTCCTGCAGCTGCGCTGCAAAGACTTCTTCCAATGTTGGCATGGACCTTTTCTCTGTCCACATTGCGGAACAGAAGCAGCAGAAGATATGTCAGCAGGAGCAGACAAAAGTTATCAAGGCTCGTCTGATAGCACGCAAGGCTCATGACCAGAAGCAGTGCTCCCTGTACGACCGCTTTTCTAAAATCTGCGGCACGAACCACACGCTCTGCCGCCAGAACAGAAAACAAAAATGAGCAGCCAAACACCGGCGACTGAAACCGATATGACAGCTGTATTCCAGTGACCGTGCTGGCCAGAACAGCCATACCCGCCAGATAGGTCACGACAGAATCCTTCTCTGTAAAAAACTTCCGAAGCAGGGTAACCGCCAGCGCCGACATGGAAAGCGTCAGCAATGAATTGAAAGGTTCCGTCTGGATGCCAAACCGCAGCGCATCGATCACCGGCCAGAGCCATCGGCCCGTGACTACCTGCCAATAGCCGCCGAAGAACCATGTATTGTTCCACAATCCGTCAAATGTATTGGTCAGCCGCTGGCTGATCAGCAGGAAAAACACTACCGCCGAAAACAGCAGCATCACCAGAAAATATCTTAGATCCGATATATCCAGCCCAAGGTCGTCCGGTTTCTGTACATCGATTTTTTCTTTCATCGTTATTTTCTCCATCTGTCCCGTTTTATGTTCTCAGGCTCATTTGTTATTCATCGATCAGATAATCCTCTGAAATTTTGATCACATATACGCCGTCCATTTCCTGCATGGAGCCTTTCTCAGGGAATGTCGGCATTCGTTTGATTTCTTCTGTCCGGATCAGTTCGTCATATACCTCATCACTGCACAGCTCCAGCTGCATCGGTGTGAGGTCACGAAACACCGCATTCCATGAGTAGCGCATTGTGGCGGCATTTTCTTTTTCGAAAAGGCCCACCTGTGCGTAGTCGTTCGCATCCCAATAGATGATGTGTGTCCGGAACAGTGGGCTTGCACTGGGGCGGCCTACCAGCATCACTGGCAGTTTTTCCGGCAAATCATAATAGCCCTCTGCCACCAGCTCACCGGCCACAAGGTCCGCGATTTGTTTTGTTGCCTTGCGTCCCTCATACATCGCCTGCTGATCGACCGCCGACATGAATACGCTCCCGTAAACGACAGCAGCCGCCGTAAGCAGGATCAGTGCTTTTTCTGCTTTATTCCAGCATTTGCGGAACGCATCACAGGCTGTTTTTCCCTCCCGGCTGCTGTCCAATAGCCAGAAACAGACCGGCAGGAACAAGGCCAGACCTCCGGACATGGGAATATAAAACAACGCCTGCGAGGTTGCCACCATAAATACCGTGCACATCATGGGCAGCACCAGCAGCGCTGCTGTGCCATAGAAAGTGTTTTCCCAATCTTTCCGGCGTATGAGCCGAACCAGTCTGCACGCAAGCGCGGCACCCACCACACAAAAAATCAAAGCAAATACAACTGCAGTTTCCTGCAGCATATTGTGTTTTACAAGGGTACCAAAGAAATACCGATAAAAAAGCTCATAGCACTTTTCAACGCTGGAAGGAAGATTTTTCAGAATTCCAGACACTGAAATATCTGCACCACCCTGGTAATCGGCCATCGCCGTTCCCGTCGCCCACAGTGTAATCTTTAAGATCAGCAGATACAGCACTGCGCCGGATGCAGCACTTGCCAGGCTTTTGCAAATATATTCCCGAATCTTTTGTTTTTCTCCATTCTGGAAAAGTAGTAGGAGAAAATAGGCCAGCAGCACCAGACAGAAACAGGCAAGGTTCGTCTGGTACAGGCCAAGGCTCAGTGCCAAAAGCACCGCTGCCGGCACAATGCTGCTTACGGCTGATTTTCCCCGGATCACGTGCTCTGTAGCCAGCATTGCAAAGAAAAACGAAAATCCGTACTCCGGTGCAATGAAGTGAAACGAAAGATAGCACCCGACCACAACATTGGAAACATAGCATAAACCTGCGAGCCAGTCAATGCAGGATGTTCTCATCCATGCCGGTTTGAAGAGCATATGAAGCCTGGTGACTCCAAGAGAAACCAGCACCAAGCACACCACCGCATTGATGGGTTCTAGCTGCAGACTGAAACGCAGAAAACTGGTCACCAGCCAGAACCATCGTCCGTTGGAAAGCTCCCATGCTCCCGCCATGTACTCAGCCGTTGTCCACAGACCATCCACTGTGTTCGTCAGCTTCAAGCTGATCAGCGGAAAATAGACCATCACCGCAAAACCCAGCATCACACAGAAATATTTCTTATCCAACTCCCGCAGCCAGTGTCTGATATCTGCTTTTATTTTTACAAACATGATATTCCTCTCCATCCATAAACTTCTGCTTTTCAGTATATCAAACTCTTCCACATGGTTCAATAAAAAAATCCCCTGCCGGGCAGTCGGCAGAGGATCTTGCGTATTTTTCCAGAGTGCTTTATTTTGCCACGATTTCTGCAGCCAGAGCATCCATCTGGGCTTCTGCGGCGGCATTGGCGGCAGAACGGATGGTGACCACATTCTCACAGACCGTGATGTTCTTCATGCTTTCCAGCTCGGCGCGCATGAGCTTTGCGGCCATAGGTGCCCATGTGCCATTCTCCATCAGACCCACCGTGCGGTTCTGGAAGCTCTTGGTCTTGAGGTGGGTCAGCAGATTTTCCATCGGCGGGAAGAGGAAGCCGTCGTAGGTGGCGCAGGCCAGCACGATCTTTCCGCAGCGGAAGGCTTCGGTGACGGCATAGGACACATCCGTGCGGGTCAGGTCCATCTCCACGACCTTTGCGCCCTTTGCTCGCAGCTTTTCTGCCATGAGGTGGGCTGCTGCACGGGTGTGGCCGTGGATGGAAGCACTTGCCACAAGGATCTTTTCCGGCTCCTCGGGCTTGTAGCTGGACCAGATGTCGTAGTAGTTCAGGTACTTGCCCAGATCTCCGGTCAGCACCGGGCCGTGCAGCGGGCAAATGGTCTGGATGTCCAGAGCCGCGGCCTTTTTCAGCAGCGCCTGCACCTGCGGGCCGTATTTCCCCACGATGTTCAGGTAGTAGCGGCGGGCTTCGCTGGCCCAGTCGGCCTTTTCGTCAAACTTTGCCACAGCGCCAAAGCGACCGAAGCCATCCGCGGAGAACAGCACCTTTTCGGTGGATTCATAGCTGACCATGACCTCCGGCCAGTGCACCATGGGGGCAAACACAAAGGTCAGGGTATGTGCACCGAGAGAAAGGCTCTCGCCGTCCTTCACCACCACACGGCGCTCCTTTGCCACAGCATCAGCACCAAAGAACTGATCCATATACAGGAAAGTCTTGGCGTTGCCCACCACCTGCATCTCCGGATAGAGTGCCGCCAGCTTTGCAATGTTGGCACCGTGGTCCGGCTCCATGTGGGAGACCACCAGATAATCCGGCTTACGGCCTGCCAGAGCTTCGGTCAGGTTTTCCAGCCACGGCTCGGTAGCGCGGGCATCCACCGTGTCCAGAACGGCGGTCTTTTCGTCCAGAATGACATAGGAATTATAGCTCACGCCGGTGGGCACCGGATACTGGCTCTCGAACAGGTCGATGGTGGTATCATCCACGCCAACGCCCAAAATGGCTTCACTGATCTTGTTTACGCTCATAATGCTCGGTCTCCTTATTTATATTTTTATGCAGTGCCGCGTTTCTGCGGCGGTTGTTTCTGAGAACAGTTCCTATCATACCACATCGTCAGAAAAATCGCAAGGGATAACGTGGGAATATTCTGCACATCAGAGCTCTTCCCCATTCTCCGGCAGACGTGCCGCCACCGGTTTGCCCGGCTCAGCATCCAGTTCCAGCAGAGCGGCAGCAGCGCTTTCGTCCATGGTCTGCACCGCGCGCAGCTTGCGGCTGATGGCACGGCTGCGCACGCCAATGAGATTATCCAGCTCTTCGTCGGTCTGGCGCAGGCGCTGCTGCATCTTGGAAAGCCCCTGCCCGAACTTGTCAAATTCGGTCTTCACCGCACCCAGCAGCTGCCATACTTCACCGGAGCGCTTCTGGATGGCAAGGGTCTTGAAACCCATCTGCAGGCTGTTGAGCAGCGCTGCCATGGTGCTGGGGCCTGCGATGTTCACCTGATAGTCCCGCTGCAGCACTTCCAGCAGGCCCGCGTTCACCACCTCGGCATACAAACCCTCGAAGGGCAGGAACAGGATGCCGAAGGCCGTGGTATAGGGCGGCTCCACATATTTTTCCCGGATGTCCTTGGCCTCGGCCCGCAGCACCAGTTCCAGTGCGTGGCGGGCGTTCTCCACGGCCTGTGCGTCGCCGGATGCCTGCGCATCCTGTAAATGGGCATAGGTGTCTCCGGGGAACTTGGAGTCGATGGGCAGCCACACCGTGCCGCCGTCCGCGCCGGGCATCCGGATGGCGTACTCCACCCGCTGGGTGCTGCCCGGAATGGTGGCCACGTTGGTGTCGTACTGTTCCGGGGCAAGGATCTCTTCCAGAATGGCTCCCAGCTGGATCTCACCCAGAATACCGCGGGTCTTCACACCGGAAAGCACCTGTTTCAGCCCGCCCACATCAGCGGCAAGGTTCTGCATTTCGCCAAGACCCTTGTACACCTGTTCCAGCTGGTCGTTCACCGCCTTGAAGCTTTCGGTCACCCGCTTCTGCAACGCATCCTGCAGCTGTTCGTCCACCGTATGGCGGATCTCGTCCAGCTTCTGGGCGTTCTGGGCCTGCAGGGCAGTCATGCCCTCGGCAAGGGTGCGGCGCATCTCTTCCAGCTTGCGGGCGTTGGAGGCTTCCAGCCCCTGCAGGCGCTGCTCCATGGTCTGCTGCTGGGTGCCCTGCCCTGCGGCAAGGGCGGTGCTCATACTCTGCACCGAGGCCTGCAGCGTTTCACTGATGTGTCCCATAGCGGCAAGGTTCTGCTGCGCCATCTCTGCCAGCTTCGCGTCCATCTGGCGGTTCTGCGCTTCCAGCTGCTGACGCAGCCATTCCTTCCGTTCTGCATCGTCCCGGTTTGCGGCAGGCTTTGCCGAGCGGTACAGCAGCAAGGCCATCATCAGGCAGATGGCCACCAGAAGCACCGTGTAAAGAAACGCTAAAAATTCCATAATGTCTCCTATTGCAAAATCCGGGCTGTGCAGCTGCAAAGCCCGGATCTGCGCACCTTATATTATTTTGTCTGTTCTTCCCAGAAGGCAGCGGCTTCGTCCAGCCAGCCATCTGCAGCCGTGCCGCGGCCAAGGCCGATGCCATGGGCTGCGTGGTCATATACCACTTCTTTGTAAGGTACGCCATGCGCGGCCAGTGCCTTGCTGAGGGCCGGCCCCTGCAGCGGCCAGCACAGCAGGTTCAAGGTCAGGTCATCCCTGCCATACCAGAAGTACACCGGCGGATAGTCCTCTGTGATCAGGTCGGCAAGGCTGTATTCATAGTAGAACCGGCCGCACACAAAGGGGTCGATGCCCACACGGTAGATCGGTGTGATCTCGGAAAACTGCACGATGGGATACGCCAGGATCACTGCGCCGGGCTTGGGCAGGCCATAGTTTTTATAGCCCAGAGCGTCCGATGCAAACAGGCCCGCCAGATGTCCGCCGGAAGAATAGCCGATCAGGGCGTAGCTTTCCGTCTGCACGCCGAACTGCTGTGCGTGGCCGGTGATGTACTTCACCGCCCGTGCAATGTCCTCCATGGGGCCGTTGTTGTCGTTATCCGGGTAGGCGCGGTAGCGCATCACGAACACCGCATAGCCTTTCTGGTGCAGCTGGTAAGCTGTGGAGATGCACTCCTTTAACTCTGCCGTGCGGTTGAAGATGTTGCCGGAGAGCACCAGCGCATACTTTGCATCCGGCGTGCTGGCCGGGTAGTAATAGAATTCCACATTGTTGCGGGAGCTGTCCTCGGCGATCTCCTGCTCCGAGTAGAGCTTATAGGTGATCTGCACGCCCGCATTGTAATTGCGGATGAGCAGGTTCAGACCATCGGCACAATCCTGTGCCACATGGCTGCTCACATATTTTTCCAGCGTCTGGTCATTGCACCAGTCCTCGGTGCCGGGCAGGTTCTGCTCCTTGGAATAGGTCCAAACGCCTGCGCCAAGGATGCTGGGGTTTGAGCGGATCTCGCCCATGGTGGTCTGCGGCGTGATATCCGGCTCGCCATACTCTGCTGCAAATGCGGGCAGCGCCATCATCAGCAGAAGACAGATACAGGCTGCTGCGGTGCATATCCTGTGTTTCAACTCAACATCTCCTTTTCATCCGACCTGTTCCTCCCAGAAGGCAACTGCTTCATTCAGCCAGCCCTCTGCATCGGTGCCCTTGCCTGCGGCCACTGCATGGGGAGCATCATCATACACATGGTAGATATGCGTCACATGGTTGCGGGCCAGTGCCTTTTCCAGCACAGGCCCCTGCGCCGACCAGCACATGGTCATAAGGGTCATGTCGTTTTTGCCGTACCAGTGATAGGTAGGCGGGTAATCCGGTGTGATGTAATCAGACAATGTCATTTTATAATACCGCTGCTTGCACACGCCGGGGTCCAGCAGGATATTATAGACCGGTTTGAACTCCAGAAAGGTGTTTACCGGGTAGCCCAGCAGCATGGCACCGGGCTTTGGCAGGCCGTAATTTTTGTAGCCCACCGCGTCGGTGCCGAACAGTCCGGCGATCTGCCCGCCTGAGGAATAGCTTACAATGGCATAATCCTCCGCCTGCACGCCAAACTGTCCTGCATGTTCCGTGATGTATTGCACCGCGCGGACCACATCCTGCAGCGGCGCATTGTTGGAAGCCTTCATGCCGATGCGGTAGCGCAGCACGAACACCGGATAGCCCATTTCGTGCAGGTTCCATGCAGTGGAAATGCCCTCGCGGATCTCCGCGCTGACCACGATCGCATTACCGCCGATCACCAGCGCATATTTCTGGTTCGCCTGCGCCCCTTCTGCCGGCAGATAATACAGTTCCACACCGTCCCGGCTGGTATCCTGCGCGATCTCCTCCGCCGTATAAAGCGGGAAGGTCACCCGCTGCCCAGCGTTATAGGTGCGGATCAGATAGTTCAGTCCATCCGCCGCATCCTGTGCCGTCCAGTGATTGGAAAGGCAGCTCAGCGGCTGCGCGTCCCAGTACATCCGGTCCAGCACACGGTCCTGATCCAGCGAGTAGGTGTAGATGCCCGCACCCACAACGCTGGGGTTGGAGCGGATCTCTGCCATTTTGGTGCGCGGTGTGATGTTGGCCTGACCAAGCTCCTCCGCAAACGCCGGCTGTGCCAGCAGGATCATCAGGCCAATACCAAACATCACCGTGCGCAATCGATTTCTCACAGCAATCCCCCGTTTATCTCTTTATTTGCACTGTTTTTCCCAGAATGCCGTTGCCTGCCGGATCCAGCCGTCCGCATCGGTGTGGCGGCCCGGGCCAATGGCGTGGGGTGCGTTCTCGTACACATGGCACTCATAAACAGCCCCGCTCTCCCGGAGCTTGCGCTCCAGCAGCGGCCCCTGCTGGGAGTAGCACATGCGCTGCATATAAAGATCATTTTTGCCGTAGAAGAAATAGGTAGGGGTAAAGTTTTCGTTCACCACATCCGAAATATCGGTCCAGTAGTAACGCCAGCCAAGCACCAGCGGGTCAATGGCCAGCTGATATAGCGGCTTCACCTCAAAGAAATCGTTGATGGGGTAACCCAGCAGCAGCGCTGCAGGCTGTGGGAGGCCAAATGCCTTATAGCCGAACTTTTCGTTGTCTGAGCCGATCAGGCCCACGATGTGTCCGCCGGAAGAAAAGCCCATCAGCGCATAGTTTTCGCGCTGAACGCCAAACTGATCTGCATTTTCGGTCAGGTACTTTACGGCATTGGCAATATCGTACAGTGGCGCATTGTCGGATGCATTCAGGAAAGAGCGGTACCGCAGCACAAAAGCCGCATAGCCCAGCTCGTGCAGCTGGTTGGCAATGGATGCACCCTCGTTCAGCTCTGCGGTGGTGTTGCCGCCGTTGCCGGGCACCACGATGGCGTACTTTGCGTTGGCTGTTTTAGCCGGGAAATAATACAACTGCACCATGCCCAGAGAAGGATTTTCCGCAATTTCTTCCGGGGTATACACCTGCCATGTGATCTGTACGCCCCTGTTGTAGTTTTCGATCACAAGGTTCATGCCTTCGGCGGCATCCTCGGCAGCCGCGTAGCTTACATAGCCCTCAATGGGCGTATCATCGTACTGCGTGCTGCCCTCGATCCATTCGTTGCAGTAGGTATAGTAGCCGGAGCCTTTGATGCTGGGGTTCTCCCGCAGCTCTTTCATGGTCGTCTCTGTTGTGATGTTCGGCTCGCCGTACTCTGCAGCAAATGCCGAAAGCGATACGCACGCCAGCATTCCCAGCGCACACACCATCGTTCTGATCCACTTCATTTTGGGACATCCTCCATTCTGCAGCGGCGTATCCTGCCGTGCTTTTCTTTGTTATGATTTATTGTATCACAAACCTTCCGCTTGTCAAAGAAATTTCTGTGCAGTACGGCGCTTGTACCGCACCGCAAATTCTGCTATACTGGAGCCGGATATTTTTGAGAGTTGAGGGCGCGGAAAGCTATGCACTTTCCGCCGGGATCGAAATATGAGCAAAATCGAGATCCGGCCCATGGAGCCGGAAGACTGGAGCGCTGTTTCCAGAATTTATTTGGAGGGCATTGCTACAGAACATGCCACTTTTCAGACCACCTGTCCGCCGTATTCTGCGTGGGATGCTTCCCACGCAAAAGAATGCCGACTGGTACTGCTGGCCGACGGCGTGATTGCCGGGTGGACGGCGTTGCGCCGGGTGGACCCGCGCTGGTGCTACCGCGGCGTTGCCGAGGTGAGTATTTACGTGGGTGAGCAGTTCCGGGGCCATGGCCTTGGCTATCACCTGCTGACCGAGCTGTGCCATCAGGCAGAAAAGGCCGGCTACTGGACACTGCAGTCCACCGTGCTGCAGGACAACGCTGCCAGCCGCGCCCTGCACACAAAATGCGGCTTTCGCTTAGTGGGCCGTCGGGAACGCATTGCCCGCGACTGTCACGGCCGCTGGCTGGACACATTCTTAATGGAATACCGCGCTGCCGCCAATGAACCGGAAGGCTATAAAAAGCTGTAAGATACAAAAAGAACTCCGCGCCCTGTGAGGTGCGGAGTTCTTTTTTGTCCATTGATAAAATGATAAAGGTAAAAACAGGCTTACCACTCTTCGCCGTCGATGTCCACGCTGCCGTCCACCACGGCACCGGCACGGGAACGCTGGAACATGCTTTCCACCACGGCGCAGTACTTATCGGCCAGACAGACGATGACTGCTTCGCGGCAGGTGGGCACATGACGGAAGGTCAGCGGCCACATGTGGCTTGCAATGATGCTCTGTTCCTTTGTGGTAATGCTGAACACCCGCTTTGCATTGACGCAGGCATAGCCCGGATGGGAGAAGCCGTGCATCTCAAACAGGCGGCGCAGGCCGTGAAAGGTACCGGTGGTGTGCCAGTCGTACAGATAAAAATCATGCAGCAGGGCACCCACTGCCAGCGAGGTCTCGTCAGCGTGCAGATGCAGACGGCGGTTGAGCCAGAAGCTCACCAGCGCCACATTCTTGCAATGCTGGTAGGTGGTGACAGAGCCGTGCTGGATGTACTCCCGCATCCGCTGCACATCCGGGTGATGATCGTATTTTTCAACGATGGCATAAAGCTGTTCGCGCTCGATTTCAGAAAGCTGCATGCTGCAAAATTTCCTTTCGCTTTAAGGTGATGTTTTCAGGAGCGGAGCTGGACCGGATTGGAATTGCCGAAGTTCTCTGCACTGGAAGGGTTCTCCCGCTTGAGGGAAAAATCTACCAGATACTGCTTGCCGTCGCCCAGTTCTTCCAGCTGGGCCAGTTTTGCCTTTGCGGCGGCTTCGTCTGGGTACCACTGGATCAGGAAGAAATTTTCTTCCTCTACACCGTAGTACAGCCACTGGCCGTCGGCACGCAGCCAGTCGTCCAGATGATCCACTTCTTCGCCGTCCGGCAGTCCAAGGCCTTCTTCGGCATAAAGGTTTTCCGGTTCCACCTGCAGCATTTCGATCACCTGAATGGAGCTTTGCAGGTATTCGTCCTGCGAGACCGTCTTGTCCGAAAGCTCCCATCCGGTGAGAAAAGCCTGCATCATCAGGTCGCGCACAGAGATGCGCGGCAGGGTCGGGTCCATAACCATAGGTATTTCCTTCTTCCTTTAGTTTGTCCCTGCTGACCAGTATACGTCAAAGGCTTATGCAAGTCAACAGTTTAATTGTGAATTTTTTGTAGGTTCGTTCAAATATATCCAGACTTAACAGACGGAAAAGGCAAAAGTGTCTTCCAGCCATTCCACTGCCAGTTCCACCCAGTGATGCCGGTGGTGGCTGGGCTGGTCCACCTCTACCGTGCTGATGCTGGTACCGTGCACCCCCTTTTCAAACAGATGCGCCTCGCATGGCACACCCGCCCGGTGCAGAGCGTTCACCAGCATCAGGGTGTTCTCCACCGGAACGGTGGCATCCTCCATGGTGGTCCATACGAACACCGGCGGCATCTGCGGCGTGATCTTATCCTCCAGCCCGAACACCTGCTGTGCCGCCGGGTCGGCGCTGCCCGCCAGCTGCACAAAGCTGCCGCGGTGGGCATACTGCCCTGCCGTGACCACCGGATAGCCCAGAATGACCGCATTGGGCCGGGGCTGGGCCGCTTCGCCGGGAATGTCCAGCACAGCACCGGAAAGGGCCAGGTGGCCGCCCGCTGAAAAGCCGCACACGGCAATTTTTTCCGGCAGGATATGCCACTGGGCCGCGTGCTGCCGCACAAGACCGATAGCCTCGGCCAGCTGGCGCAGCGGCATGTAGTCCTTTGCCTTTTCGCAGATGGCGTAGTCCAGCACAGCGGTGTGGTACCCCGCCGCCGCAAACTGCAGCGCCACCGGGTCGCCCTCGCGGGCACTCACATGGGTATAGCCGCCGCCGGGCACCACCAGCACCAATGGCCGGTCAAGCACATTCGGCATCCGCTCACAGCAATCACGCAGATAAACGGTCAGCGTCCCACCGCCGGCCAGTTCCAGCTGTTTCAGCTGCATGATATTTCCTCCTTTTACAGCATCCTTTGCGGTTCATTATAGCACAAAACGAACCATTTTTTAAACTTTTTATGAAAGCCCTTGATTTTTGCTTTTTGTCGGTGTATATTAGCACTCGAAAGTTACGAGTGCTAAGTATTCAAAAGCAATATCCTATTCCGAGTGCTTGGTGCCGAATACAGATAAAAAGAGGTTTTGCATTATGGCTAAGAAAGAATTTCAGGCTGAAAGCAAAAAGCTGATGGATATGATGATCAACTCCATCTACACCAATAAGGAAATTTTCCTGCGCGAGCTGATCTCCAACGCATCGGATGCCATCGATAAGCTCTATTATAAGAGCCTGACCGATCCTTCTGTGGGCATGAACAAGGGCGATTTCCGCATCCTCATCACCCGCGATAAGGAGAACCGCATCCTGACCATTGAGGATAACGGCATCGGCATGACCAAAGAGGAACTTGAGCAGAATCTGGGCACCATTGCTCACTCCGGTTCTCTGGATTTCAAGAAGGACAACAAGGACGAGAACATCGATATCATCGGTCAGTTTGGTGTCGGCTTCTACTCTTCCTTCATGGTAGCCGATAAAGTCACCGTCATTTCCAAGGCTTATGGCTCGGATGAAGCATGGCAGTGGGAGTCCTCCGGTGTGGACGGCTACGAAATGACCCCCGCCCAGAAGGACACCGCAGGCACCCAGATCATCCTGCACATCAAGCCGGATACTGAGACGGACCACTACGACAACTTCCTCGATGAGTACGGCATCGTGGCCATCGTGAAGAAGTACAGCGACTATGTGCGCTATCCCATCCAGATGGAGCGCCAGCACGAGCGCCAGAAGCCGGAACCCGATCCCAAGCCGGAGGATTATAAGCCCGAATGGGAGACTTACACCGAGCTGGAAACTCTGAACAGCATGGTGCCCATCTGGAAAAAGCAGAAGAGCGAAGTGACCGACGAGGAGTACGCGAATTTCTATAAGGAAAAGTTTGGTGATTATACCGACCCCGCCCGCGTCATCGTCAGCCGCACCGAGGGCACTGCAAATTATAATGCCCTGCTGTTCGTGCCCAGCCACCGTCCCTACGACTTCTACACCAAGGATTATGAAAAGGGTCTGGCCCTGTACGCATCCGGCGTGCTCATCATGGAGAAGTGCGCCGACCTGCTGCCCGATTACTTCAGCTTCGTCAAGGGCATTGTGGACAGTCAGGATCTGAGCCTGAACATCAGCCGCGAGATGCTGCAGAAGGACAACCAGCTCAAGCTGATCCACAACGCTCTGGAAAAAAAGATCAAGAACGAGCTGCACGCCATGCTGGCCAATGACCGCGAGAAGTACGAGGAATTCTGGAAAGAGTTCGGCCGTCAGATCAAGTTCGGTGCTTACTCCGACTACGGCATGCACGCCGAGCTGCTGCGCGACCTGCTGCTGTTCTGGTCTGCCAAGGAGCAGAAGATGGTCACTCTGCAGGAGTATGTGGACAAGATGCCCGCTGAGCAGAAGTATATCTACTTTGCTGCCGGTGATTCTACCGACCGTCTGGCAAAGCTGCCCGCCGCTGAGCTGGTCATGGATAAGGGCTATGACGTCCTGCTGCTGACCGAGGATGTGGATGAGTTCTGCCTGCAGATCCTGCGCACCTATCCCCGCAAGGATGCCGAGGGCAAGGACGGCACCGTGGAGTTCAAGAATGTCAACAGCGGTGATCTGGGCCTTGAGACCGAGGAAGAGAAGAAGGCCGCCGAGGACGCTACCGCTGAGAACAAGAACCTGTTCGATGCCATGAAGGACGCACTGGACGGCAAGGTGAAAGAGGTCAAGGTCTCTACCCGCCTGAAGGATCACCCTGTGTGCCTGAGTGCTGACGGCCCGCTGTCCATTGAGATGGAAAAAGTGCTGTCCAAGCAGCCCGGCAGCGAAGGCGTAAAGAGCGATAAGGTTCTGGAACTGAATGTCAACCACCCCGTGTTTGCCGTGCTCAAGGCCGCACAGGAGGCCGGTGACACCGACAAGCTCAAGAAGTACAGTGCTCTGCTGTACGCACAGGCTCAGCTGATCGAAGGCCTGCCGGTGGATGATCCCGCCGCCTACGCCGAGGCCGTCTGCAGCCTGATGAAGTAACTTTTTCCGGTAGGCAGCAGACTTACTCCCCTGCCGCTTCCACGCACATCAATATTTCCCCCTTAACAAAAAGGCCGTGCTCCGCTATAATAGAGTGGAACGCGGTCTTTTTCTGTTCTTTTGCCGGACAGTCAGGATAAATTGAGAGGTTTTTGCTCATGCAGCCCAAAAAACATTATTTTGCCCACATCCCCACCATTGCCATCTTTATTGTGTTTGCCATGTCGGCACCGTTGGGCGTGCTGCTGTTCATCTTAAAAAGCATCGATAAAAACGCTGAAAAAGAAGAAAAAGCTGCTGCGCAGGCGCAGGCAGACTATCGTTCCGACCTCGGCCCCGCCCCTGCGCAGACGGCACCCCGGCAGGAAAACGAGCCAGCCTACGGCCACGATGTTCCCACCAAAGAGCAGACGGACGCTAAGGAGCGTCATAAGCTCCTTACCACCCTGTGCACCATCGGCGGTGCTGTCTTTCTGTTCGCGGGCTTCAGCACCCTGTTCATGGATGGTGCTGCCAGCATGATGGAGGCCTTTACCGCCATTGCCCAGATGCTGGGCGGCGGTGCTGCTCTGCTGACCGGCCTGCGCATGGATCGTACCCGCAAGCTGGAACGCCTGTTGGACAAGATCGCAGGCGACCGCGACAATATTCCGCTGGACGAGCTGTTTGCTGCCGCGGGCATCGATGCCGCAAAGGGGCGCACCGTGGTGGAAAGTGCTATTTCCCACGGTTACTTCGGTGCAGATGCTTACATTGATAACCGCACCAATACTCTGGTAGTGCGCGGCGCGGCTCCCCAGCCGCCCCGGAAACCGAAGCCTGCGCCCGCCCCAGAACCTGCACCAGCGGACCAATATACCGCAATTCTGCAGCAGCTGCGGCAGGTCAACGATGCCATCCCGGACCCCGTGATGACCGCCAAGATCAGCCGTCTGGAAGCGGTCAGTGCCCGCATCTTTGAGCTGGCAAAGCAGGACCCCGGCAAAAAGGCTCAGCTGCAGAAATTCATGGACTACTATCTGCCCACCGCCCTCAAGCTGCTGAACACCTATGCCAGCCTTCCTGCGCAGGATGTGCAGGGGGAAAACATCGCCGATGCCAAAAAGAACATCGAGCGCAGCATGGACCTGCTGGTGACCGCCTTTGAAAATCAGCTGGATAAGCTGTTTCAGTCCGACGCACTGGACGTTTCGGCAGATGTGGCCGCACTGGAAGGGATGCTGAACATGGACGGCCTGACCGGAAACGAGTTTACAAAATAATATTTGGGGAAACAGGGAAAAGGCCCATGAGCTTTTTCCCTGTTTTTTCAAAGCGCAAATCTCCATGTTGTGCAGGCCTCGTCCGTCCCACGCAAAGCCGTGGATTTGCAGGCATTTTTGCCAATGGTTTTTCCGTTTTATATCTAATTTTATTTCAACCGTCAAATTCCACTCTGTGCGCCAATTTCAGTCTTTTTGCAACTTTTCATCCAGATGCAACAATAACACATGGTTTTTTCTGTCCGGATTTTATATGATAAGGACAGAAGTGTGCAGAGCATCCTGTATGCGGCCCTGCACTGCAGTTCCAACCCGCTCAAAAGGAGGATTATCCTATGATGAAATCTGTTTCCGCATGGAAGCAGGAGCTTTCCAGCGGCGCTCACGCTGCCCGGCTGGCAGCACTTTACTGCTGTGCGCCCGACGAAACTCCTGCACAGGCTGCCCGCTACGAAGCTGTTCTGAATGGTCTGGATGCCACCTTTGGCCCCCATGCTGAAGCTGGTCTTTACAGTGCCCCCGGCCGCACCGAGATCGGCGGCAACCACACCGACCACCAGCATGGCCGCGTGCTGGCCGGCAGCGTGAATATTGATATGATCGCTGCCGCCGCGCCCAACACCCTGAACCAGCTGCGCGTGCAGAGCGAAGGCTACGACCTGTGTGTGATCGGCCTTGATGACCTTGCTGCCCGCAAGGAAGAGGAAAACACTACCCTCTCTCTGCTGCGCGGCGAATGCGAAGCCTTCCGTCAGCGCGGCGCAAAGCTGGCCGGTCTGGATGTGTACATTTCCTCCAACGTGCCCAAGGGCAGCGGCGTTTCTTCCTCCGCCGCCTTTGAAGTGCTGATCGGCGTGATCCTGAATGACTGCTTCATGACCGATAAAGTCTCCCCCATCGAGATCGCGCAGATCGGCCAGTGGGCAGAGAACGTCTACTTTGGCAAGCCCTGCGGCCTGATGGATCAGATGGCTTCCAGCGTTGGCAACATTATTACCATTGATTTTGCGGACCCTGCCCACCCGGATGTGGAGCCGGTGGCCGTGGATTTTTCCAAGGCAGGCCTTGCCCTGTGCATTCTGGATTCCTGCGCAGATCATGCCGACCTGACCGACGAATATGCCGCTGTGCCCGCCGAGTGCCGCGCTGTGGCTGCTGTGTGCGGCGGCGAAGTGCTGCGGGATGTGCCGTTTGAGACCTTCCTTGCAAAGCTTCCGGAGTGCCGCAAGCAGTGCGGCGACCGTGCCGTGCTGCGCGCCTTCCATATCTATGCCGATAACGACCGCGTGGCAAAACAGGTAGCTGCCCTGCGCGAGGGCGATTTTGACACTTTCCTGCGTCTGGTCAACGAGTCCGGCCACAGCAGCTGGGAATACCTGCAGAACGTGATCCCCGCCGGTTACAAGGAGCATCAGGAGATGGGCGTGACCATTGCAGCTGCCAAGCATTATCTGAACGGCAAGGGCGCTGTGCGCGTGCACGGCGGCGGCTTTGCCGGTACGGCTCAGGCCTTTGTGCCGGTGGAAATGCTGGCCGACTTCAAGGCCCACATGGAAGCCATCCTTGGTGAGGGCCGCTGCCATGTGCTGAGCATCCGCCCGGAAGGAGGCGCAGTCCTGTGATTTCTACCGCCATCCAGCAGCTCGTGAATTACGGGCTGGACACCGGCCTTATCCTGCCCGATGATGAAATTTACATCCGCAACCAGCTGCTTATGACCATGCAGCTGGACGACTTTACCGCGCCGGAGGGCGAGGTGTGCTATACCGATCTGGAAAGCATCCTCAAAACGCTGGTAGATGATGCCGTTGCCCGCGGTGTGTGCGAGGACAACTCCACCGCCCGCGACCTGTTCGACACAAAGCTCATGGGCGTATTGACCCCGCGGCCCAGCATCGTGCGCGCCAATTTCGAGGAACGCTACGAAAGCGAAGGCCCGCAGGCCGCGACCGACTGGTTCTATAAATTCAGTCAGGACACCGATTATATCCGCCGCTACCGCATCAAACGCGACCTGAAATGGGTCACCAAGACCCCCTACGGCGATCTGGATATCACCATCAACCTCTCGAAGCCCGAAAAAGACCCCAAGGCCATTGCCGCCGCCAAACTGGCTCCCCAGAGCGCCTACCCCAAGTGCCAGCTCTGCGCCGAGAACGAAGGCTATGCAGGCCGCATGAACCACCCCGCCCGCGAGAATCACCGCATCATCCCTCTCACCATCAACGACAGCGCTTGGAACCTGCAGTACAGCCCCTACGTCTACTACAACGAGCACTGCATCGTGTTCAACAACCAGCACACTCCCATGAAGATCGAGCGTGCTACCTTCCGCAAGCTGCTGGATTTCGTGGGCCTGTTCCCCCACTATTTCGTGGGCAGCAACGCCGACCTGCCCATCGTGGGCGGCAGCATTCTCAGCCACGACCATTTCCAGGGCGGCCACTATGAATTCGCTATGGCAAAGGCTCCCGTCGAGAAGAAGTGGGTCTTCCCCGGTTTTGAGGATGTGGATGCCGGTATCGTGCACTGGCCCATGAGCTGCATCCGCCTGACCAGCGAGGATGATGCCCGTCTTGTGGAGCTGGCCGATAAAATTCTGACCGCATGGCGCGGCTACTCGGACGAAAAATGCTTCATCTTTGCCGAGACCGACGGCGAGCCACATAACACCATCACCCCCATTGCCCGGATGCGGGACGGCAAGTATCAGCTGGATCTGGTGCTGCGCAACAACATCACCACCCCGGAGCATCCGCTGGGCGTGTTCCATCCCCATGCAAAGCTGCATCACATCAAAAAGGAAAACATCGGCCTGATCGAGGTCATGGGCCTTGCCGTGCTGCCCAGCCGCCTGAAAAAGGAGCTGTTTGAGCTGGCCGATGCACTGGTGGCCCGCACCCCGGTGAGCCAGTACCCGGAAGAACTGCAGAAGCACGCCGAGTGGGCCGAGGATATTCTTGCCCGCCACCCGGAACTGAACGGCGACACCGTGCACCTCATCCTGCAGGACGAGGTGGGCCATGTGTTCGCTCAGGTATTGGCCGATGCCGGTGTCTATAAAATGGACGAGGCTGGCCGCGCAGGCTTTGTGCGGTTCCTTGCAAGCGTGCAATAATCTATTAAAAAACGCTCTCCCCCTTTCCCCCGCCGGTATGCCTTGCCGACGGGGGATTTTTATTGTTCAGTGGAGGTCCCAAGCCGTTTTCAGTCCCGTAACACAGCACAAAAAAGCCGCCTTTCGTGCCAATTAGCACAAAAAGCGGCTTTTTATCGTCTTATTTCAGGAGCAAAGAGCCTTGCGGAAGGTTATTCCGGCAGATCCTCTTCGTTCTCCAGGCTGTGCCAGACGTTCTGGACATCATCATTGTCTTCCAGCGCATCCAGCAGCTTGCCCATCAGCTTCAGCTGGTCGGGGTCGGTCAGGCGGGTGGTGGTCATGGGCACCATGGCCAGATCGTCGGAGAGGATCTCGTAGCCCTTCTCCTCCATGGCCTTGACCACAGCAGAATAGTTCTCGGGATCGGTGGTGATCTCGGCTGCATCCTCGCTGGCATCGAAGTCCTCGGCACCAGCATCCAGAGCATCCATCATAGCCTCGTCGGCATCCTTATCTTCCAGAGAGATGTCAATGACACCCTTCTGGCTGAACAGGAAGCCCACGCAGCCCATAGCACCCAGATTGCCGCCGTTCTTGTCGAAGTAGTGGCGCAGGTCGGCAGCGGTACGGTTGCGGTTGTCGGTCAGGGTCTCCACCATGACAGCAACGCCGCCGGGGCCGTAGCCTTCGTAGGTGATTGCTTCGTACTCAGTCTTATCGCCGCCCTCAGCCTTCTTGATGATGCGCTGGATGTTATCGTTGGGCACGCTCATGCGCTTTGCCTTGGCGATCAGGTCAGCCAGCTTGCTGTTGGAAGCAGGGTTCGGGCCGCCGGTACGCACGGCAACGCTGATCTCGCGGCCGATCTTGGTAAAGACCTTTGCCTTTGCGCCATCGGTCTTTTCCTTCTTGCGCTTAATATTGTTCCATTTGCTATGTCCAGACATGGGAAAGAGCCTCCTGTATATTCTCAAATCTCCGCCTGCGGGCAGACGGGCTGTGGTCGCCCGCATTGTGGCAGCACACAAAATCTAACTCTATTATTGTAGCACAACCGGGCAGAGCGTTCAAGCCTTATCCGCCCGGTTTTCAGCATTCTGCGCGGAAAAATGCGCTTTTTCTGCCCGTTCACAGCAGCCGCAGCGCCTTGGGATAATGGTTTTTCACCCGCCCGCCGGACACCTTGCCGCCGCCCAGCGGCCAGCCGTCCACCGTCACGCAGCACCAGCCGTCAGCAGCGATGCGGGCTTCCACCTCACGGCCGGAAAGATACTCCACGCAGCGCGGGTCATCAAGGGTGAGTTCTTCGCGGTTCACGCACTGTGCGCCAAATGCCGTGAACAGATGGTGCTCCGGCACAAAGCGGCCTTTCTGCACGCTGCCCACAAATACGCCCGCCCGCAGCACATGCAGGTTCGTCTGCGGGAACGGCACCGGCAGCAGCACACCGCCGCCGTGCACCACAGCCGGGCGGTCAACCAGCGCCGGGAAATACTGCCCGGCAAACGCGTGCCATGCTGCAAGGCTCTGGGCAGGACTTGTCTCCCCTGCCTGTGCTTCGCGGCTGCGCTTTTCACCCTGCACCGCTTCCCGGCAGGCACGGGCATTCTCGCGGCGGGCACTGCGGGCATCCGGGGTCTTGGCAGGCTTGCCGCCCTTCCCCTTGGCCTTTTTGCCCGCAGCTTCCGCTGCTGCCAGCCAGAGCTGTTCTTCGGCAGTGTACTCGCCCTCTGCGGGCAGAACGCGCGGAGTGCCAGCTTTGACGAGCCGGGCCATAAAGTGGCCCTCGCCGCCCTGACAGGGCCAGATACGGCGCACCTTGCTCACATCCAGCGGCAGGCCGCCGGTGCGGTTGGCTTCGCCCTCACTGCCAAAGGTGTAGTCCACATTGCCAAGCGCATCCGCAAGGGTGAACTCCGGGTGGCGCTGCAGGAACGCCGCCACCTGTCCCTCGTCCTCCTCGGGTGCAAAGGTGCAGGTGGAATACACCAGCTGCCCGCCCGGGGCCAGCACAGCGGCTGCACAGTCCAGAATTTCTGCACCCAGCTCAGCACACTGCTTCACCAGCGCTTCACAGTGCTGCTGACGGGCCACCGGCTCCTTGCGGAACATTCCCTCGCCGGAACAGGGCGCATCCACCAGAACGCGGTCAAAAAACTCCGGCAGGGCATCCGCAATGCGGGCGGGCGTCTCATTGAGCACCACCGCATTGGACACGCCCATGCGTTCCAGATTGCTTTTCAGGATATCCGCACGAGCTGCAACGTATTCGTTGCTCACCAGCACACCCCGGCCCTGCAGCGCCGCCGCCAGCTGGCTGCTTTTGCCGCCGGGCGCGGCGCACATGTCCAGCACACGCATCCCGGGCTGCACGCCCAGCAGCGGTGCCGCCGAGGACGCAGACGGCTCCTGCGAGTAGAACACGCCCGCATGGTGGTACGGATGCCGCCCGGGCCGGAATTTCAAATCATCCGGCTGATGCACCACGAATGCCGCCTTGCAAAAGGGCGATGCTTCCAGTGGGAAATCGGCTTTTGCGGCAAACTGCTCCGGTGAGCTGCGCAGGGCCGACACCGTTACGCCGCGCTCCGCCGTTTCCTGCGGGGCTGCATACAGGACATCGAACCGGTCTCCCAGCAGAGCGCGCTCCCGCTGTTCAAAATATTCCATGGGCATTCTGCATTCCTCCTGTGGGATGTATAAAGCCGCCGTCTGCGGCCAAACTAGGTCTTGTGAGGGGCACACCGCCCCGCACGGAAAACCGAAAGGAGATCATTCACTATGGCAACCGAAAACCGCAGCAATAACTGCAAGAATCAGACCTCGAACCGCACGTCCAACCAGATCACCAACAGCGCCACCAACGAGCACAAGCACCCCAACCAGTACACCAAGGGTGCCGACGATGAGAGCGCCAAGAACTCCACGAGCAGCCGTTCCAGCAACGCCAAAAACAGCCGCTGACGCTGCCCTTCGCGCCTGATGGACCACGGGCGCGAACCTCTGATCTTTCTCAAATCGCAAAGCCCGCTGCCCTCCGGCACTGTTTTCCAGTGCGGAAAGCAGCGGGCTTTCGCGTTTTTATTTTTCGTTGGGGTCGAACTGCTGCCACAGTGTTTCAAACAGCTCGTGCACACGGCCCAGCTGACCGTTCAGATACAGCCAGCCCAGCAGGCACTCGAAGCCGGTGGAAGCACGGTATTCCTCCGGGGAAGCGTGCTTTGCCACGCTGGCCTTGCTGGCGTTGCGGCCCCGCTTGAACACGGCCAGTTCGTCCTCAGTGAACAGCGGCTCCAGCAGCTGTTCCTCCCGGAACTGTGCCCGGGCCGAGACGTATTTGACCTTTTCTGCGTTGAGCTTTCCGGCAGACAGGCGGTGATGCTCCACCAGACGCTGTCGCACCAGCAGTTCCAGCACGCTGTCGCCCACAAAGGCCAGCGCCAAGGGGCTAAGCTCCCGCGGGTCGATCTTTTCAGGTTCGTTCATAGTGACCTCTTAGAAGATATAATCGAACTGGTAATCGCCAATGAGAATGGTGTCGTTCTCCTGCACGCCCTTTGCCACCAGAGCGTCCAGAATGCCGCTCTCACCCAACTGACGCTGGAAGAACTGCAGGCTTTCGTAGTCGTCCACATTGCTGCCGGCCAGAATGTATTCCAGCCACGGGGCTTCCACGCTCCATACATGGGCTTCCATGCGCTTGATCTCAAACGCACGGTCGTTGGCCTTGGGTTCGGGCTTCTTGTACTCGGGAGCAAACACCGGCACCGGCGGGATATCCTTCAGGCGGTTATACACGAGGCCCGGCAGTTCCTTCACGCCCTGCATCGTAGCGGCAGAGATGGGCACAAAGGTCAAGCCCTTGCCCTCCACATACTTGCGGAAAGCTTCGATCTGCTCCTCGGTGGCCAGATCGCACTTGTTGCCAATGACGATCTGCGGGCGCTCAGCCAGCACAGGGCTGAACTTTGCCAGCTCCTCGTTGATCTTTTCAAAATCCTCAATGGGTTCACGGCACTCGCTGCCAGAAACATCCACCACATGCAGCAGCAGGCGGCAGCGCTCCACATGGCGCAGGAAGTCATGTCCCAGACCGATGCCCTCGCTGGCACCCTCGATCAGGCCGGGGATGTCGGCGCAGACAAAGCTTGCGCCCTCCGCCACGGATACAACGCCCAGCGTAGGCACCAGCGTGGTGAAGTGGTAGTTTGCGATCTTAGGCTTGGCTGCGCTGATGGTGGAAATGAGGGTGGACTTACCCACATTGGGGAAGCCGATCAGACCCACATCGGCGATCAGCTTCAGCTCCAGCGTCACCTGAATGTCTTCGCCGGGCATACCGGGCTTTGCAAACTTGGGGATCTGTCGGGTGGGAGTGGCAAAATGCGCATTGCCGTAGCCGCCGCGGCCACCCTTTGCAATGGTGACTGGGGTGTGGTCGGACAGGTCCGCAATGACAAGGCCGCTCTCGGCATCCTTGATGACGGTGCCCAGCGGCACCTTGATGACAAGGTTCTCCGCGTTTTTGCCGTGGCACAGGCTTGCACCGCCCTTGCCACCCTCCGGGGCCACATACTTGCGCTTATAGCGGAAATCCATCAGGGTGGTCAGGTGATCGTCCACCACAAAGATGATATCGCCGCCGCGGCCGCCGTCGCCGCCGTCCGGGCCGCCAGCGGCCACGAATTTTTCACGGTGAAAGCTCACCGCACCGTCGCCGCCCTTGCCCGCGTGGAGCCATATCGTGGCGATGTCGATAAAGTTGGTTTGTGCTGCCATACAGCCCCTCCTTAGTTTTATATGTTCGTTTATTCTCCTTCCCTTGCCGGGAACTCCTTCCGGCATCGCTGCACGATGCCACCTCCCTCAAGGAGGGAGGCTTTAAGGCCCCCTCCCCGAGGGGGCTGTCGCCACAGGCGACTGGGGGAGTTTCTGCCAGACAGTCAAAAAGAGAATTCTTCATCAAAAAGAGCCGGGCCACGAGGGTCCGGCTCTCTACGTTTTGCAGTTATCCGAAAGAAGTTACTGCTTGACGCTGCACTTCTTGCCGTCCTTACCCACGCGCTCAAAACGGACGGTACCGTCCACCAGAGCAAACAGGGTGTCATCGCTGCCCTTGCCAACGTTCTCACCCGGCATGATGTGGGTGCCACGCTGACGAACCAGGATGTTGCCGGCCAGAACGAACTGACCGTCTGCACGCTTGGTGCCCAGACGCTGTGCTGCGGAATCGCGGCCGTTCTTGGTGCTGCCTACGCCCTTTTTATGTGCCATTGTAATTTACCTCCTTAGCCGTTGATCGCAGTGATCTCAACCTTGGTGAAGGGCTGACGATGGCCCATACGGCGAGCACTGTGCTTCTTTGCGCGATAGGTGATGATGTTCAGCTTCTTGCCCTTGCCATTCTTGATAACCTTGGCAGTAACGGTAGCACCCTCAACAACAGGAGCGCCAACCTTCACAGAACCCTCCTCGCCAATAGCGAGAACCTGATCAAACTTCACTTCGGAGTCGGCCTCAACGTCCAGCTTTTCGATGTAGACGATGTCGCCCTGCTCCACGCGGTACTGCTTACCGCCGGTAACAATGATTGCGTACATTTTGTTCATTCCTTTTCGTTGTACTCGCTGGTCGTAAAGGCAGGCCCTTACACTGGGCCATTTCAGGCGCCCACACCACGCGGCTAGAATAGTATAGCAAAAAAACGATGGAAATGCAAGAGGAATTTTCCTCTTTCCGAAAGATTTTTTATTGTTTCGCCTTCCCGCTTTCCGCGATGGTGCGTTTTACTTCGGCATTATACGCTTCGGTGCGCTCCACGAAGAGCTTACGCGGGCTGGAGGCCAGCAGTTCAGTATCTGCATCCGTCATCAGACCGATAACAGTTTTTTCTTTGCTCAGCTTATTGACTGCGGCTTTGTTGTCCGCCGTCATTGCCAGCTTTACCATCAGGGGCTTGTCCTTGAACTTGTGGGTGAAGTAAATTTCCGCAGCCACACCGACTACCACAGCGATACCTGCCACCAGCTGGGATGCCCGCAGGCCAATGGAAGGCACCAGCATCAGACTGTCGGTGCGCAGGGCTTCGATCCAGAAGCGGCCCGCGCCGTACCAGATCATATACCGCAGGGCAATGTCACCGTTGAACTTGCGCTTTTTAATGTAACGGAACAGCAGGAGAAAGCCCACGAAGCACCAGATGCTTTCGTACAGGAAGGTGGGATGCACCGGCAGATTCGGGTCAATGGTCACGCCGCTCTGGGCCGTGACTGTGCTGCCCATCAGGTAAGCGCGGGTCGTTTCGCTGAACATGCCCCACGGCAGGGTGGTGTTGCAGCCGAAGGCCTCCTGATTGAAGAAGTTGCCCCAGCGGCCGCAGCCCTGTCCCAGCAGAAAACCCATAGCGGTCAGGTCGAACATGGGCAGCACCGGCACGCCCCGCCGTTTGCAGGCCAAGCCGCCGAACAGAAAACCGCCGATGATGCCACCGTAGATGGCAAGGCCGCCATCCCGAATGGCGATCATCTCCCAGATGCTCTCATATTTAAAAGGTGCCATGGCCACGTAGTAGGCGCGGGCGCTGACAATACCCAGCACGATGCCGATCAGGATCACGTCCACCATGCTGTCCGGGTCCACGCCGAACTCGATGCTGTGGCGGAACGCAAATACCAGCGCCAGACAGATGCCAAAGGCAATGCACACGCCATACCAGTAAATATTGAACCCGCCAATGGAAAGGGCCACGCGGTTGATCTCAAAGCTCAGGCCCAGCCCCGGGAACTGCACCAGATTTGTCATTCTGCTTCCTCCTCGTTCTCGGCCAGTGGCGCAGTGCCATCTGGCAAAATATCCATCACAGCCATGCGGTCGGTGCTGAGGATGTGCTGCAGCGCAGCGTCCGCATCCTCGGCAGTCAGCCCTGCCAGCATGGTGATCTGCTGCGCCACCGTCTGGCCGGAGAGGGCAAAGTCTGCCATCTGGCTGGCCGAGTCCTCCACATTTTCCAGATTTTCGATCAGCTGGCCGTACTTTTCGTTCTTGCACAGGGTAAAGATCTCCCGGTCCACACCCGCGGCACGGATGCGGGCGATCTCGTCCAGAAGCATCTGCTTCACGGCATCGGGGGCATCGCTCTCGCCGGTGAACAGGATGCAGCAGCAGCCGTCCACCCGCAGCACTTCCCCGCCAAAGCCGGGGTTCACAAGGCCCCCGTCGTACAGGCGGCGGTACAGCGGCGACATGCCGCCTGTGATGCAGCTCAGGATCAGATCATACAGCGCTTCCGTGCGCAGATCGTTCGGGGGCAACGGCTTCTCCTTGAAGCCCACGCCGAAGCAGGGCTTGGACACCGGCATTTTCAGGGTCTTATGGGTTGCCGCCAGCGTCATGGGTTCCGGCTTCCACAGCCGCTGCACCCTTTCGGTGCTGCGCGGTCTCATCAGGCCGTGGCGCTCACAGGCAGCCAGGATCTGCTCCATGGTAGTGTTGCCGGCAGCCGCCAGCACCATATTGCCCGGTGCATAGAAGGCTTTGCAGCTGTCGTAAAGCATCTCCGGCGTGATCTCAGCAATGCTCTCCACCGTGCCCGCGATATCGCTGCGGATGGGATGCTCGTGGTACAAGCACTCGAACAGGCCGGTGATGAGCCGCCAGTCCGGGCTGTCATCGTACATTTTGATCTCCTGTCCGATGATGCCCTGCTCCTTGGCGATGGTCTGCTCGGTAAAGTACGGATGAGTCACCATGCCCAGCAGCACATCCAAGCTTTCGTCCAGCTGCTGGGTCGCAGTGAACAGGTAGCAGGTGCGGTCAAAGCTGGTAAATGCGTTGGCATTGGCACCGGTCTTGGCATACTTTGCAAAGGCATCGCCGTCTTGATCTTCAAACATCTTGTGCTCGAGGAAGTGTGCCACGCCTGCTGGCAGATGCACCTCTTTGCCGTCCAGCCGGAAATCCCGGTCAATGGAGCCAAAGCGGGTAGCAAAAATGACATGAGTGCTGGAATAGCCCGGCATGGGCCGCACGATAACGGTCAGTCCGGAGGGCAGGGTCTGCCACTGGTCAGCCACGGTCTTTTCCAGCAGGGTCTGGTTATTCTGCGGCATGAGCGGCCACCTCCTTTGTGAGCAGATAGCTGACCGAGAGGGTCAGTTTGCGCAGGATGGCGCGCACGTCGTCCTTGGTCACGGCCTGCAGAGCGGCGCGGGCTTCGGCGGGTGTCTGCACCTTGGCCGGGTCGCCGCCGCGCAGCACTTCAATGTAATACCATGTCTCGATGCCGCCCAAGGTATCCTCTACCCCCTGCATCCCGCTCAGCAGACCCCGACGGCAGTCCTCAAATTCATCGTCGGTGATGGGGCCATCGCACAGGTCGGCCAGTTCCTTCAAGATGGCCTGCTCTGCCCGGGCTGCGTCGGCGTGCTCCACGCCGCTGTTCACAGCCATGCTTCCGGTAAAGCTCTGGAACGAGGACGAGCAGTAGTAGCACAGGTGGTCACGCTCGCGCACATTCAGGAACAGGCGGCTGGTCACACTGCCGCCGTACAGCGCCATGGCAAGGCGCACAGCAGCCAGCTGTTCGGTGCGCATGGGTTCGCCCAGCGTGAACAGCATGCAGAGCTTCGCCTGCACCATATCATAGGTTTCGGTTTTGTGCACCGGCTCCCGGCGGGGCATGGCAATGTTTTCCGCCAGCGGCAGCGGTGCGCGGTCAATTGCCGCAAGCTCTGCCAGCAGTGCATCCTTTACCGCAGCGGTCTGCTCTGCCGTGCAGCCCAACACAAGCAGTTCAATGTTGGCGGTGCGCAGCATCTCGTAATAGGCTGCGGTAAGCTGTTCCGGTGTCAGGCTTTCCACCTCTTCCAGATAGCCCTCCTGCCGCACACCCGCCGGGCTGTCGCCAAAGAATTCCCGGTTGGCCTGATGCAGGCAGTAAAGGCGCTTATCGTTGATCTCATCTTCCAGCGCCTTTTTCAGCATCTGCTTTTCAATGCCCACGGCTTCCGGATCAAAAGTGCCGCCCACAAAATACGGGTGAAAGGCCGCACCCAGTGCAATGGATGCATATTCCCTTGTAAGGGTCTCCCCTTCCAGCGCAAACTGATCCTTGATGCCGGTAACACTAACACACAGGTTGTGGCTGCAGCCCATGGGCCGGGCATCCACTGTGAGGTCTGCACCGTAGAGCTTGGCCAGCTTTTTGGTCAGGCGGGTCATATCCGGGCAGTCGGCATAGCCGCGCTCCAGCACCAGTGGCAGCAGCGCATGTGCTGTGGCCGTTTCCCGCTTTGCCGGAAAGGCAAAGTGGACGCTGATGCGGCAGCGGTTGAATTTTTCCGCCGGGTCACAGGAAAGATGCACACCCGGCGCAATGAGAGTACGTTCCAATTTGTTCCTCCGCCCTGCTTTCACAGGGAGCTTTTATTTTTATGATGCCTTCTGCAAGGCAAGAAATTCTTCCAGACTCAGGCCGCTGGCACGGATGGCAAGGGCATTTTCAACGCCCACATACCGCCAGTGCCACGGCTCAAACACCACGCCGGTAGCAGCCTGCCTGTCCTGCGGATAGCGCAGGATAAAGCCGTATTCGGCGGCGTAGGCGGTGAGCCACTCGTAGGCGCGGGTCGTATCAAAGCCGGTATCACGGGTCGGGTAGTCCGTACTGAGGATATCCGCCGCATAGCCGGTGCCGTGATCATTGCATTCCGCAGGCGGCTGGATATCTGCTGCAAGGCTGGCGGCTTCTTCCTCGGTTTTGCCCTTTTCCAGATACTGCTGCTTCTGCGTCTCATAGGCCGCGCTGCGGGCATCTGCGTCCTGATAGCCTGCCGTCAGCACCAGTGCAACGCCGTCCTCGGCCGCAGCCGCAGCCATTTTCTGGTAGGCTGCAGCTGCTTCGGCTTCCAGTTGGATACCGCTGGCTTCATCGGCATCGGCAAGGGCCGGAGAGGGTTCCTCGGCAAAAGGCAGATTGGTGTTCACCAGCACAAAACGCTCATCGTCAGCATCAAAGCTGTAGCCGGTGCCATCGTAGCTGGCCGCATCAAAGCTCTGCGGCCCTGCAAGCATGGCGTTCACCTTTGGCAGCAGCCAGAGGATGCCTTTGGTCATAAGCGCCACAATGGCAGCGCAGACGAGAATGAGAATGGCCCAGTTGCGGGCCAGACGCAGCCGCTTGCGGCGCTTCCACTGAGCGCGGGTCAGGCGGGGCTTTGCAGCATTTCTATCAGTCGGTTCCATGGTGCGTTGCAGCTCCTTTTGCAGAATTTGCAGCGCACTGCGCCGCACAGATACAGTGTATATTATACACCCCTTTGCATTTTGTGTAAACGCCGGAAGTGTAAAATAAGTATGACCGAAAAAACTCCTTCCGTCTGCTCGCACACTCGCATCCACCTCCCTCAATGAGGGAGGCTCTGGCGAAACAGAAAAGTTTCCCGCTCTGTCAAAGGCCCCCTCTCAGAGGGGGCTGTCGCCGCAGGCGACTGGAGGAGTTTTCCACGCAAAAATGCCGCACCACCTAAAAGGCGATGCGGCATTCCTATATTTTTATTTAATCAAACAGCATATCGTGGATCGCAGAAACAGCCTTGTCGGCATCGTCGCGGTTGATGATGCAGGAGATCTTGATCTCGCTGGTGGAGATCATCTTGATATTGATGTTGTTGTTGGACAGTGCCTCAAACATCTTGGAAGCAACGCCGCTGTGGCTCTGCATACCGGCACCCACAATGGAGACCTTGGCGCAGGTGGTGTCCACGCTCACATCGTTGAAGTGTGCGCTCTCCTTCAGCACGCGCATGGCCAGATCGGCTTCGCCCTCAGAGCAGGTAAAGCTGATATCCTTCTTGCCGTCACGGCCGGTGGACTGCAGGATGATGTCCACGTTGATGTTCTTCTGGGCCAGCAGACCGAAGATCTTGAAGCTCATGCCCGGCTCATCGGGAACGTTCAGAATCGTGATAACAGCAACATCAGTGTCTTTTGCGACACCCTTGATCAGCATACCTTCCATGTCTTTTGTAACCTCCTTGACCACCGTACCGGGCACGGGATTCAGGCTGGAGAGCACCTCCAGCTCCACATTATACTTTTTGGCCAGCTCCACGCTGCGGTTGTTCAGCACCTGTGCACCCAGAGATGCCAGCTCCAGCATCTCGTCAAAGGTGATCTCATCCAGCTTGCGGGTGTTGCGCACCTTGCGCGGGTCGGCCGTGTAAACGCCTTCCACATCGGTAAAGATCTGGCAGCGGTCTGCGTGCAGGGCTGCTGCAATGGCAACAGCGCTGGTGTCGGAGCCGCCGCGGCCCAGAGTGGTGATGTCATCCATCTTGTTCAGGCCCTGGAAGCCCGCCACAACGACCACACGGTTGCGCTCCAGCTCAGAAGAGATGCGCTCTGTCTCCAAGCGGGTGATGCGCGCCTTGGTATAGGCGCGGTCGGTGCGGAAGCCAGCCTGCCAGCCGGTCAGGCTGATGGCATGGCAGCCCAGCTCATTCAGTGCCATGGCCAGCAGCGAAATGCTGATCTGCTCGCCGCTAGCCAGCAGCATATCCATTTCACGGGCCGAAGGGTTGTGGGTGATCTCCCCAGCCTTGGCGATCAGTTCATCGGTGGTATCGCCCTGAGCGGACACCACCACAACTACGTCATTGCCCGCGTTGTGGGTGTTTGCCACAATGCGTGCCACGTTGAAGATACGGTCACGGTCCTTCACCGAAGAACCGCCGAACTTCTGTACGATCAACGCCATATCTTGTCACTCTCCTCTTTTTGTCCCTTTGTCAAAAGGGGGTACACCGGGCGGAAGCGGTCAGCAGCGCCTTGCACTTCCCTTACCCATTTATCATTCCACCGTTGCGCCGGTGTTATCGGCATCCAAACGCAGCAATGTAAATGCTTCACATCCGTCCAGACCTTCCAGCAGCTCCAGACCCTTTTCCAGCTTGGAATAGAACTTTTCGGCCTCCGCCTTTTCCGCTACGGCCATCACGGTGCTGCCCGCACCGGAAACGTAAACAGCCTTTGCACCGCACAGGCGTGCCATATCGAACACTTCCTTGGAGCCGGGCATCAGCGGCATACGGTAGGGCTGGTGCAGCTTATCCTCGGTGGCAATGGCCAGCAGGTCGTGTCTGCCCTCGCAGAAGGCGGCGGGCACCAGCGCAGCGCGCGAAAGGTTATATACCGCGTCCTTGTGGGAGACTTCTTTGGGCAGGGCCGCACGAGCGGCTTCCGTCAGCAGCTTGTAGTCCGGCACGATGGCGGCGAAGCACAGCGTTTCATCCACATTGCGCTTGACCGAGTACACCTTGCCATCCTCGAACACGCTGCTGGTCAGGCCGCCCAGAAGAGCCGGGGCCACGTTATCCGGGTGGCCCTCGATGGAGGTAGCCAGCGTGAGCAGCTCCTGCGTGTTGAGCACATCGCCCAGCATCCGGTTTGCACCCAGCAGTCCCGCAATGATGCAGGCCGAGGAAGAACCAAGGCCGCGCGCCATGGGGATGGGATTCGTCTGGGTGATCTTGAGGGGCGGGATCTGCTTGCCCACCTTCTCAAACAGCCCCTTTGCCGAACGGTACACGAGGTTCGATTCACCGCGCGGGATGCGGGTACCGTCCGCAGACGAGATATCCAGCACTTCGCTCTCTTCAAAGGTGACCGTATTATACAGCGTCACCGCCAGACCCAGCGCATCAAAGCCGGAGCCGATGTTTGCACTGGTGGCCGGGACAGAAACCTTGATCTTCATAGCCGCCGCACCTTTCCTTATTCCGTTATCAGTTTTCTTCCGGCAGACGCTTGAGCACCAGCTTCACGCTGCCGCCCACGGCTTCCACCTTGCGGGCTGCTTCGGCCAGTGCCTTTTCGTCGGCGCGCTCCACAAAGTAAGCGCAGCCTTCGTAGCGTTCGTCCACCACCCTGCCATAGCCGTAGATGGCTTCCACCACCGCCGGAGCAATGCCTGCTACACGCACATAATATGCAGCAGGAGCCGGGTCGGTGAGCATTCCCTCCACCGGCTCAGCAGGCTGCCAGAACAGGCTGTCGTGCACCTTGGAGCCATGCTTCAGGGCATCCACAACGTCGGCCACCACGGCGCTGGCGGTGGGCAGCTTGCCTGCGCCCTTGCCGTAGAACACCACGTCGCCCAGCATATCGCCCTTGACCAGCACTGCATTGAACACATCGTCCACGCTGGCCAGCTGGTTTGCCTTGGGCACCAGACACGGCTCCACACCGGCAGCCACGCTGCCGTCCTTGCCGCGCTTCATCCATGCGATCAGCTTGATCACACAGCCCAGCTTTTCCGCCGCTTCCACATCTGCCGTGGTAATGGCACGGATGCCGCGGGTAGGAATGTTCTGGGGGTAGATCTGATGGCCGCACACCAGCGAGGACAGAATGGCGATCTTGCGGCAGGCATCACGGCCGTCCACATCGTCGCTGGGGTCCTTCGTCTCGGCGTAGCCCAGCTCTTGCGCGATCTTCAGCGCATCGTCAAAGCCCAGATTTTCGCGCACCATCTTGGTGAGCATGAAGTTGGTGGTGCCATTCACGATGCCCTCCACCTCGGTGATGACGTTTGCCGCCAGACACTGGTGCATCGGGGTAATGATGGGCGTACCGCCGCCCACAGAAGCCTCGAACAGGAAGGCACAGCCGTGCTCTTTGGCAAGGCCCAGCAGCTCTGCGCCGTAGGTGGCCACCATCTCCTTGTTGGAAGTGCATACGCTGCGGCCGCTCTCAAGGCAGGCCTTTACATACGGATACGCAAAGCGGGTGCCGCCGATGGTCTCCACCACCACCTTGATCTCCGGGTCTTCCAGAATGGTATCGAAGTTCTTTATAAACAGGTGTGCATCCGGATGGTTTGAAAAATCCTTCGGGTCAAGGATGTACTTGACCTCCACCGGCTCACCTGCACGGCGGGAGACACCCGCAGCGTTGCGGCACAGTACCTCGTACACGCCGCTGCCCACCGTGCCAAAGCCCAGAATTGCAATTTTAGCCATTGTTGTTCTCCCTCGTTTTCTGAAGACTGCTTACAGATTGTACCCGCAGTGCACGCCTACCACCATACGCTGACGCGAAAGTTTTTCGGTCAGCTCTTCGGGGGTCATCTGCATGGTATCGGTGCGGATGGTGACTGCCACCAGTGCGGCACCGTTTTCCGGTGTGGACTGGTTGATGGTCACAATGCTTGCACCTGCGGCGCTGATGCCGGCCAGCAGGCTCTGCAGTGCACCGGTCTCGTCCCGCAGAGTAGCCATGACGGTGATCACCTCACGGCCATTCTCGGAGTCAAAAATGCAATCCTTATACTTATAAAAAGCGCTGCGCGAAAGATCGACTGCGCGGGTGGCTGCGGAAATGCTGCGTGCCTCCCCGCTGGCCAGAAGTTCCTTGGCACGCACCACCTTGAGAAAAACCTCAGGCAGCACCTGCGCATCTACCAGATAAAAGCGGCGTTCCAACTTGTTCACCTCACAAACACAAGTGTTCTTGCAGTGAATATAATAGCATCCGGCCCCCTGCAATGCAAGAGGTCGGATGCGTTTTTGTCAGATTATCCAGTTTTGCTGCGGCAAGCGCGGTATTTCCTTGCCGGATTCACTCCGCGCCGGTGCCGATAGTACGCCTTTTGTCCTTCATATGGCTACAGATCAGTCTGTATCCTGATTACCTGTATCCGCAGGAATGACAGCCTGCTCCGGTGCCGCAGTCTCCGCAGGTGCAGCCGCTGCAGGAGCTGCTGCATGGGAGTAGTTGCAGGTACCAGGCAGATCATCGGCGCGGTAGTAGCCCACGGCGGTGCTGGGGCAGGAGCCGCCTGCCAGCAGGCCGCTCTGGGTGCAGTAGCGGCGCTCCACCACACCGGCAGAGGTCGGGAATGCCTTATACGGCAGGTTTGCCTGCACCTGTTCCATCAGGGCCTTCCACGCCATAACACAGGTACGGGTCTTGGCCTGCTGCTTACCCAGCGTCTTGGTCATATCATAGGGTGCATCGTAGCCCCACCACACGGCGGTAACGTAGTACGGCGTGCCGCCCACGAACCACAGATCCTTTTCGTCGCTGGCGGTACCGGTCTTGCCAAAGGCTTCCATGCCGTTGGAGTTGGGGTAGCGGCCGCCGGCGGTGCCCACGCTGGAGTACAGAACGTTCTTCAGCAGGCGGTTCATCACATAAGCGGTATCCGGGGTCAGGGCCTGATAGCTGGTGGAGTTGTTCTCCAGATAGATATTGCCGTCACGGTCCAGCACGCGGGTATACAGGTGCGGGGTGGTGTACTGGCCATCGTAGAAGATCTGGAACGCAGCTGCCAGCGCCGTGGGCGTAACGCCATGAGTCTGACTGCCCATGACCATCTGCGCCAGACCCACATCGTTTACCGGGTCCAGCGTGTTCAGCTGCAGGGTGTTGTACACAAAATTGAAGATGTTGCTTGCGCCCACCAGATCACCCACACGCACCGCAATGGTGTTCAGCGAGCGGGCCAGACCGTTCCACAGCGGCACATCACTGTTGTCGCCGTAGTTGCCGCCATAGTTGCGGGGCCAGCTGCGCCATGCGTTGGGATAAGCGCGCAGCTGCTTGTCGGAAAGGCCCATCAGGCCGTTCTTGCGGCAGTAATCTTCATCGCGGATCACCATATCCTGCTTCTGATACAAGGGCGAGTTGTTGAGCATGGTGGACCAGTTCACCAGACCATACTCTACACCCAGTGCATATGCACCGATAGGCTTGATGGTAGAACCCGTCTGACGAGTGACACTGTAGGCACGGTTCAGCGAGAGGCTCTTGTTCTTTTCGCCCAGACCACCCACAATGGCGATCACATTGCCGTCATAGTCCAGTGTGACCATGGCTGCCTGAGTACGCACATTGCGGTAATAGTAAACGGTACCGTCGTCGCCGGTGCGGGTCTTGGGCGTACCGTCCTCGTTCATCACCTGTACATCGTCGTCCGAGATAGAGGTCACCTCTTCCTCATGCCAGCCGGCCGGGAAGTAGGCATCATCCGTGTTGAGCATCAGGTTTTCCATGGCGGACTGCACCTTGGTGTTCACAGTCGACTCAACGGTAAAGCCGCCGGTGTACAGCAGCTTCTGTGCCTCGGATTCCGAAATGTTTTCCTTGTCCATGATGTCCTGCACCAGCTCGGTGAACAGTGCATCGGTAAAGTAAGAGGTAACGGAAGAATTCTTCTTGGTATCCTCTTCCTCGGCCAGTACCAGCGGCTGGGCCGCTGCGTTGCGGTAGTCCTCTTCGCTGATCACGCCCTGCTGCCACATGTTGTACATGAGGAAGTTACGGCGGTTGATCAGGTTTTCGGGGTTGGTGTAGGGGTTATAGTTGGTGGGGTTTTTGGTGATGGACGCAATGGTCGCACACTCCCACAGGGTCAGCTGGCTGACGTCCTTATTAAAGTATTCGTTGGCCGCAGTCTGCACGCCCTGAATGGTGCCAGTAAAGCTGATGGTGTTCAGGTACGCTTCCAGAATGGTCTCCTTGGAATAGCTGCGGCTCAGGCAGAGGGCGCGGTAGATCTCGCGCAGCTTGCGCAGTGCACCTTCAATGCCGCTGGCGCTCTTGTCGTCGGTCAGGTTCTTGATCAGCTGCTGCTCCAGCGTGGATGCACCCTGCTTGGAGCTGTAGATGGGCAGCAGGTATTCGTTGACCATTGCGCCGATGGTGCGCTTGAAGTTGACGCCGGGCTCGTTGTAAAAGTCCTTATCCTCGGTGCAGATGAACGCATACTGCAGGTTCGTGGGGATCTGCTCCAGATCCGCCCACACGCGGTGGCTGTTGGAAGAGCGCAGCGTGGCATACTCCACCTGTGCACCGGTGTCCGGGTCGGTAGCCATCACCACACTGGACTGGCTCAGCTCAATGTTGTCCAGATCCAGCAGGTCGCCGTCGTTGGCGGTAGCCTGCACCACGTAATACACAGCACCCACTGCCACCAGACTGCCTGCCATGATGCCCAGACAAATCAGTGTAGCAATGGTTCGGCCAATGAAGCGCAGAATGGGATGTCTGCCCTTTTCACAGGGTTCCTTTGGTTCTTTGGGTTCCCGGCCGTGTTTGGGTCCCGGCTGGGACTCCCGGCGGCTGTTGCTCACATTTACCTTCCGCCCCGCCGGTGCCGGGGAATGCCCCTCACCGGCACGGTTGATCTTTCTCATATCGGAGATAGAAATCGCCTCCTAACATTCAGGCTGCTTTTTCAGCGCCATGCGCTGGTACTTTTCCATCAAAGCGCACAGAACTGCACGCAATACCATATTATAGCACGTGCACAGAACGCGGGCAAGAACCAATCTTCGGCCCTGATAGGTCTAATCATCTGTAGTATAACACAATCTGCCGGACAAAGTACAGCATTCCCGTGTGAAAATTGACTGTTCTCCCCTGTTTTGGGGCATACTTCAGCCGGAAAGGAGCGTGTTTCTCCATGCGCAAACTGTGCACCTGCCTGTTCTACGGGCTGTGCGTATTCACCATCGTGTTCAGCCTGTTCTGGATGGCCCTGCCCAAGCTCAGCCTTCCGGTGCCCGACCCCGGCAGCGAAGCACCGCCTTCCTCCGCAGCAGACCTTGCCGCACAGGCCATGCCGGAGCTTGCTGCCCAGAGCTACCGCCTGTGCGACAAAGGCGGGCGCGTGGCCGTTTACCGCTGCGGCACCAATGGCCAGCCGGATGTGCTTGTCACCGTCACCGGCATCTACACCAATCTTCTGCCGGAGAACGATGCCGTGCGCATCAAGCGCGGTGTGACCGTGTACAGCGAACGGGAACTGGACCTGCTGCTGGAAGATCTGGGCGGTTGAGTGCAGAATGCTCAATTTTTATCTACTTTTACTGATTATTTTTATTGACATCCCGATGTAAAAATTATATAATGATAATAGAAGTAAAGTTTCTTAACCACCTGCAGCGATCATAAAAGGAAGTGCTTCCTCATGTCAGAACAGATCACCCTCCATTACCAGTGCCGTCTTTGCGGCAAGCAGCTGGACCGCGGTATCCACCTCGGCCCGCCCAGCCCCGGCACCTGCAGCAAAGCCGCCAAGGTAGACGGCTTTCACGGGCCGCACCGCTGGGTCATTGTCTCTTTGCCCAAAAGTGCTTGATTTTTAACGCAAAAAAGACCTCCGGGAAAAGCGTCCCGGAGGTCTTTCTTAGTTTCAGGCTTCCATTTCTTCCAGCGGAACAAGGTAGGCCTTGCGGCACTCCTCGTATTCCAGCATGTAGTCCTTGGTGGGGTTGTGGTGCATGATGCTCTTGAGGGTGTGGGAGTCGTAGTCCTCGCCGGCATCCATGCCGATCAGGCGGGCAGCAACGTTGGAGCAGTGATCCGAGATGCGCTCTGCATTGTTCAGCACATCCAGGAACACGACACCCGTATCAATGGAGCACACGCCGTCCTTCAGGCGCAGGATGTGCTGGTCGCGCAGGCGCTCCGCCATCACATCGATCACCTCTTCCAGCGGTTCCACCTGAGCCGCCAGACGCATATCGCTGTTTTCAAAGGCATCGTTGGTCAGGTTCAGGATGCGGTTCAGCGCATTCTCCAGCAGCTGCAGCTCCTTGGTGGCGTTTTCACTGAAGGACGCTTCCTTTTCCTGCAGTTCTTCTGCCTTTTCCATAATGTTCACCGCATAGTCGCCGATGCGCTCGAACTCGGTAACAAAATTCAGCAGTTCGGTCACAGTGTGGCTTTCATCGTCGCCCAGCTCCTGATCGGTCATCTTGATCAGATAGTTGGAGATTGCCACCTCCATGCGGTCGATCAGGTTTTCACGCACCCGGATAGCGCTGACGGTATCCTCGTCCATCTTCAGCAGCAGCGGTGCAGCCAGATTCACATTGCGGGCAGCACGGCGGGACATCTTGACCACAGCGCTCTTAGCCTGCTGCAGGGCCACAGCCGGGCTTTTGAACAGACGTTCATCCAGCACCGGCATGCTCAGCTCCTGTGCTTCCTCGGCGCTGTCCGGCACAGTGAGCAGTGCCAGCTTGGACAGCACACCGCTGCAGGGCAGGAACAGCAGCATGGCGCACACGCTGGAAAGGGTGTGGATGTTTGCGATGGTGCTCTTGTTCATCACGTCGTTCCACATGGGGATGCCAACGGTAAACTGCACCGCATACACCAGCGCCAGCAGGATCACGCTGCCAATGATGTTGAAGTACAGATGGATCAGTGCAGCGCGCTTGCCGTCCTTGGAGGAGCCGCCAATGGTGAGCAGCGGCGTAAAGGCCGTGCCGATGTGTGCGCCCAGAATAATGGGGATGGCAGAGCTGAAGGTGACCAGACCCGTGCTGGACAGTGCCTGCAGGATACCCACCGATGCCGAGGAGGACTGGATGATCACCGTGACCACCACGCCCACCAGAATGCCCAGAACGGGATTCGTCATGGTAACGAACAGATTCTGGAACACGGCGCTCTCACGCAGAGGAGCCACACCGGTGTCCATCAGGCTCATGCCGGTAAACAGGATGCCGAAGCCCAGCATGATCTGGCCGATGTTCTTCCTTTTAGCGCTGCGCAGGAACACATAAAAAATGCAGCCGATAAACGCCACCACGGGCGCAAAGGTCTTGGGCTGGATCAGTGTCAGCCAGAGACTGTCACCGGAGATATCCGCCATGCGGATCAGCTGGCCGGTAACAGTGGTACCAATGTTTGCACCCATAATGACGCCTACCGACTGCGTAAGGGTCATGATGCCGGAGTTTACCAGACCGACACAAATAACGACCGTGCCGGCCGAGGACTGGATGACACCCGTGATGAGGGTGCCAAAAATAACGCCCTTGAGCGTTGAGGAGGTCAGCTTTTGCAGCACGCCCTGCATTTTGCCGCCGGCCAGTTTTTCCAGACCAGCGCCCATAATGGACATGCCGTACAGAAACAGCGCAATTCCACCCAACAGAGAGGTAATGTGTGTGATATCCATAACGATACTCCTAAAAATGATCTTCCTTTTGATCCTTGTACATCTGCCCTGCCCGCACACCGGGCCTGCTTGATCCGGCAGATGCTGCGGCCTGCCGCTCTGCTGCGCAGAACGGCGCACAATGACCGCGCTTGGATCTATTATATCATTTTTTATCCTGTCACAACAAGGTTTATTTTACAAGAAAATCACTTTTTCTACACATTTTTCCGTCTCTTAATGAATTCGTGCTCTTTCCTTTTCAATTATTTTACATCAATTTTACATTTGCACCGAAGTCCCTGTCTGTTTGCGGGCGCTTACTCTGCCAGTTCTTCCATTGCTTCCCGCACCGTATCGGCCGAAAACAGGAACACTCCGCTGCCGGTGTATACTTCCACATGGCTTCCAACATAACGCAGTTCAAAATCTTTCATCCGTGTTCCCTCCTGTATCTCGTTTTTTGCAGCTTTTCAGAACGTTTTTGTTCCATGGCTGTATTATCGCACACAGCAGGTACTATAAATCGGATTTTCAACGCATTTTGCAGACAAAAAGCCGCCCGGCTTCAGATGCGGAACCGGGCGGCTGGCCACCTATTTATATCGTTCAATGCACAGCGGCATATTCCGGGATGCGCTGCTCATGGGCCTGCTGCTCTGTGCGGGCCTTCTCATAGCAGTAACGGATGATCGCCTGCCTGCGCACGATGCCAATGAAGATGCCGCGGTCATCCACAACCGGCACAAAGTTCTGGTTCATGGCCGCTTCGATCAGCTGATCCATGCTGGTGGTCACGGTGACAGCCTTGTAGTCGCGCTTGTGCGGGAAGGCCGAAATGGGGACATCCTCAGCCGCTTCCAGATCCAGACCATGGAACTTTTTCAGCCCCCAGAGAATGTCGCCCTCGGTCAGGGTGCCCACATATTTTCCCTGCCGGTTGAGCACCGGAATGGACGCGTAGCGGTTATTCTCCCACTTTTCCAGCGTCTGCCGAAGGGTGAAATCGTCGTAAACATACATCAGATCCTGCTTGGGTGAAAGGAAAAACAGAATATTCATGACAACAGCTCCTAAACATTGTTCCACGCGCCGTGCGCAAAAAATAACGCAGTTCATCCGCACAAGCGGGACCCTGCGCCGCAGTCCCTATCCTTGTTTCTATTTTAGCACTTTTTCATAGTCGGATAAAGAGTTATCACCCACCTTTTATATTTTTTTAACAGATTGTTTGCTTTCTTTCGTCATACTTTCGATTTTGATAAAAAGCAACCAGCGTCCGTTATGCTATCACCTTCCCGGTGCGAAGCCGCCCGAACCATGCCGTCAATGCAGAAACCTGCGCAAAAAGTTGATATACCAGCATTTTGCGCTGTACAAGCGCGCCCCAAAGTTGTATAATAATGTGGGTGTTTCTCGGCGCAGTATGTGTATCTGTCCGCCGCTGCGCCCCAGACCTTGAATGTGTTTTATGAAAATAACATAAAGGAGCAGAGCGACTATGATCACTTCCCGTTTCCCTCTGGGGGATGTCAGCTTTACGTCCGGGTATTTTGCTACTCTGGTAGGTGAAGCAGCCAAACAGTGTTACGGTGTTGCCGCAATGGCACCCCGTGATATGACCGATGCCGTCAGAAGCATGGTGCACGGTTCTGATTACCCGGAAAAGGGTGTCCGTGTCACGCAGGAGGATGGTCGTCTGGTGATCGAACTGCACATTGCAGTGAGCTATGGCCTGAACATTTCCACCGCCGCACGCAGCATCTCTCACCGCGTCAAGGACGAGGTGGAGCAGGCTACCGGCCTGAAGGTTGCCCGCGTTGTGGTTTCGGTAGACGATGTGATCGCCTGATTTTTGTTGGTTCATCCGAATGCGCCGGGCTTTTCCGGCAAGTACAAGGAGTAAAAAAGAATGATTTCTGGTAAGATTTTGCGTGACGCCATTATCTCTGGCGCCAACAACATCAACAATCAGCGCTCCCGCGTGGACGAGCTGAACGTTTTCCCTGTTCCTGATGGCGACACTGGCACCAACATGGGCATGACCGTGGGTGCTTCTGTGCGCGAGCTGGAAGCATTGGACGACAGCTGCACCGTGGGTGAGGCTTCCAAGACCGCTGCTTCCGCCATGCTGCGCGGCGCACGCGGCAACTCCGGTGTTATCACCAGCCTGCTGTTCCGCGGCTTCTCCAAGGCGCTGGAAGGCAAGAAGGAAGCCACCGCTGCCGACATTGTCGAGGCCCTGAAGAAGGGTGTTGAGGGCGCTTATAAGGCCGTTATGAAGCCCACCGAGGGCACCATCCTCACGGTTGCACGCATTGCCTCTGAGGAAGCTGCTGCCTGCGGTGCCGAGGATGTGCCCGCTCTGTGGGATGTGGTGATGACCGCCGGCCAGAAGGCTCTGGAGGACACCCCCAACCTGCTGCCTGTTCTGAAGAAGGCCGGCGTTGTGGATGCCGGCGGTCAGGGCATCATGGTCATCTTTGAGGGCATGGGCAAGGTGTTCCATGGCGAAGGCATCGTGGCAGGCGGCGAGGCTGCTCCCAACAAGGCAAAGCTCTCCACCGAGAACGCCGGCAAGGGCGTGTTCACCGACGACCTGATGAAGGTGGAGGACATCAAGAACGGCTACTGCACCCAGTTCCTGATCAACAAGTATGAGGGTGCAAGCGCCGCAAAGATGCGTGCCTTTGCAGAATCCAACGGCGACAGCGTGGTGTGCATCGAGGATGACGATGTGATCAACCTGCATGTGCACACCGCTGACCCCGGCAAGATCCTGAGCGAAGCCATCAAGTATGGCTACCTGACCAACTTCAAGATCGAGAACATGCACGAGCAGTTCCTGGCCCGTCAGAAGCAGGGCAAGAGCCTGGAAAAGCAGGCTTCTGCTGAGAAGGCCCCTTCTCAGTCCAGCGAGTTCGTCTACGCTGCTGTGGACCCCAGCCGTGACTATGGCTTTGTTGCCGTTGCCGCCGGTGAAGGCCTGAAGGCCGTGTTCACCGATCTGGCTGCAGACGCAGTGGTCTCCGGTGGTCAGACCATGAACCCAGCCACCGAGGATATCCTCGCCGCCATCCAGAGCGTGCCCGCAAAGACCGTGTTCGTGCTGCCCAACAACAAGAACATCATCATGGCTGCTGAGCAGGCCCAGAAGCTGGCCGACCGTCAGGTGGTCGTTCTGCCCACTCGCACCGTGCCCATGGGCATTACCGCCATGCTGAACTTTGATCCCTCTGTGAACGCCGAGACCAACACCATCAACATGATGGCTGCTGCCGACAAGGTGTCCACCGGTCTGATCACCTATGCTGCCCGCGACAGTGAGTACGACGGCAAGCGCATCAAGAAGGGTGAGATCATGGCTCTGGAGAACGGCAAGATCGTTTCCACCTCCAACGATATCACCAAAGCTACCTACCGTCTGGCACGCGGCATGTGCAAGAAGGATTCCAGCTTCGTCACCATCATCTCCGGCTGCGACGTGAGCGATGAGGATGCCGAGAAGGTCACCGAGATCGTAAAGGCAAAGTGCCCGAACCACGTTGAGGTCAGCCACATCCGCGGCGGCCAGCCCGTTTACTATTATATGATCAGCGTGGAGTAAACACTCCCCCGTTCTGCTGAATTTTTAAGCACCTGCGATTTTTGCCGCGGGTGCTTTTTTAAAGCAAAAGTGCCTGCACAGCTAAAGCCGTGCAGGCACTTTTGCTTTCAGAATCCTCAGAAGAAGCTTACCTGACTGCTCTCCGGCAGGTCGCCCAGAGCGCCCACCTGACGCAGACGGTCCAGAATGCTGCTGCCGACACCGGAAGCCTGCTGCAACTCTTCCACCGAGATATATTCTTCGCCGTGGATGGTCACCTTTTCCAGTGCATCGGCGGCAGCACCGCCAAGACCCTTCAGCGAAGAGAAAGGCAGACGTACCTTGCCGTCCTCCACCACATACTTGGAGCCGCGGCTCTTGCCCAGCTCAATGGGTAAAAACTCGTAGCCGCGCACCAGCATCTCGTTGACGAGCTGCAGGCTGACCAGCACATCTTCGTCCTTGGCGTTCTTCTCTTCCTTCAGGCGGCGCTTGACTTCTTCCATGTGGGCGCGGGCCACTGCCGCACCGCCCACAGCGGCTTCGTAGTCGATGTCGTCGCCGCGTACGGTAAAGTATACCGCATAGAACTCCGGCGGACGGTAGATCTTGAACCACATCAGACGAATGGCCGACATCAGGTAGGCCACGGCATGGGCCTTGGGGAACATATACTTGATCTTGCGGCAGCTCTCGATGTACCAGTCCGGCACCTCGTGCTCCCGCATGGCTTCCTCCCAGCCATCCTTGAAACCGCCCTTGGCCACCTTGCCCTTACGCACGGCCTCCATGATATCAAAGGCCATCTTGGGTTCCAGACCCTTGCGCAACAGGTACAGCATGATGCTGTCACGGCAGCCAATGACCTCCGCAATGGTGCAGGTGCCGCTGCGGATCAGCTCGTCCGCGTTGCCGGTCCACACGTCCGTTCCGTGGGACAGGCCCGAGATCTGGATCAGCTCGGAGAAGTTCTTGGGCCGTGCCTCCACCAGCATACCGCGCACGAAGTTGGTGCCCATTTCCGGGATGCCGAAGGTGCCGGTCTGGCTGTCGATCTGTTCCGGGGTCACGCCCAGCGCTTCCGGGCTGGTCAGCAGGCTGTACACCTTGGGGTCGTTCATGGGGATACTGTCGATGGGGATACCGGTGTACTCCTCAAAATACTTGTAGAAGGTGGGCATATCGTGGCCCAGTTCGTCCAGCTTGAGCAGGGTATCGTGCAGGTACTTGAACTCGAAGTGGGTGGTCAGCAGGCCGCCTGCCACATCGTCCGCCGGGTGCTGGATGGGACAGAAATCGTAGATCTCGTAGGTGTCCGGCACAACGACCATGCCGCCGGGGTGCTGGCCGGTGGTGCGCTTGACGCCGGTGCAGCCCAGAGTCAGGCGGTTCTCCTCCGCATGGTTCACCGTGCGGCCGCGCTCATCCAGATATTTTTTGACATAGCCGTAGGCGGTCTTGTCCTGAATACCGGACACGGTGCCCGCCTTGAACACGTTGGCTTTGCCGAACAGCTCCTCGGTATAGCGGTGCACATTGGACTGATATTCGCCGGAAAAGTTCAGGTCGATATCCGGCTCTTTATCGCCGTAGAAGCCGAGGAAGGTCTCGAAGGGAATATCGTGGCCGTCCACCAGCATCCGGGTGCCGCAGTTGGGGCAGTTTTTATCCGGCAGGTCAAAGCCGTCGTCCACGCTGCCGTCGGTGATGAACTCGCTGTGCTTGCACTTGGGGCAGCGATAGTGGGGCGGCAGGCTGTTCACCTCCGAGATGCCGGAGAAGTGGGCCACGGCCGATGAGCCGACCGAACCACGGCTGCCCACCTGATAGCCGCCCGCGTTGGAATAGGCCACCAGTTTGACCGCAATGACGTACAGCACGGCGTAGCCATGGCCGCAGATGGAGTCCAGCTCCTTCTGCAGCCGCTTTTCCACAATTTCGGGCAGCGGGTCACCGTAATCACGCTTGGCGTGTTCCCACGTAGCATCGCGCAATTGCTGCTCTGCACCCTCGATGCTGGGCGGGTAGGTGCCGCGCGGGATGGCACGAACATTGTTGTCGATCATCGCCGCGATCTTGCGGGGGTTCTTCACCACTACCTCGTAGGCTTTTTCCTTGGGCAGATAGTAGAACTGCGCCAGCATATCCTGCGTGGTGCGGAAGAACAGCGGCGGCTGGTTGTCGGCATCTTTAAAGCCGTTGCCCGCCTGCAGCACGGCACGGTACGCCGCGTCCTCCGGCTCGGTAAAGTGCACGTCGCCGGTGGCAATGACCGGCTTGTGCAGATCTTCGCCCAGCTTGATGACCGTGCGGTTGAAGTTTTTGATGTCCTCTTCGCTGTCCACCTTGCCGTCCCGCACCATGTAGGCGTTGTTGCCCAGCGGCTGGATCTCAAGAATATCGTAGTAGGACGCGATCTTTTTCAGTTCTTCATAGCTGGTGCCATCCACGATGGCCCGGTACAGCTCGCCGGCTTCGCAGGCGGAAGTGAGCAGCAGGCCGTCCCGGTATTTGTTCAAAAGGCTCCGGGGCACCCGGGGCTTTTTGAAAAAGTAGTTCACATGGGCTTCGCTGACGATCTTGTACAGATTTTTCAGGCCCATCTGGTTCTTGACCAGAATGATGAGGTGGTAATACTTCTTTTTCAGCACCTCGCGGTTGCCGCCAAGGCCGGTGTTGATCTCACTGACCTTTGCTACCTGCTTTTCTTTCAGGTCATTCAGCATGACCCCGAAGATGCGGCCCAGCGCGGCAGAATCCTCACAGGCACGGTGGGCCTCGTAGGCAGGCAGCTCCAGATGCTTGTTGATGGTGCCCTGCTTGTAGTTGTGCAGGCCGGGGTACATGGCCTGCGCCATGGTCAGGGTGTCGATATAGGTCGGCTCCAGCTTGATGCCGCTGCGCTTGGCGGCGGCGCGCAGGAAACGCATATCAAAGGCGTGGACGTTGTGGCCCACAAGGATGCGGTCTCCCGCAAATTTGAGGAAGGCTTCCAGTGCATCCTTTTCGCCGGGAGCATCCGCCACCATTTCGTTGGTGATGCCGGTCAGCTCGGTGATCTTGGGGGTGATGGGCTTGCCGGGCTTGACAAAGGTATCAAATTCCTCCACCACTTCGCCGTTTTTCACGATGACGGCACCGATCTCGGTCATATACTCCACGCCGGGGTCAAGGCCGGTGGTCTCGGTATCAAACACGCAGAACTCCCCGTCCAGCGGCTGATCCTTCACACCGTATACACAGGGGATCATGTCGTCCACAAAGTAGGCTTCGCAGCCGTAGATCAGCTTGAAGTCCGGGTCTGATTTATGGATATCGTCCGCTGCCAGCATGGCTTCCGGGTAACCCTGACACACACCGTGGTCAGTGATGGCAACGGCCGGATGTCCCATGCGGTGGGCCAGCTTGACGATGCCGCCGGGGTCACAGAAGCCGTCCATGCTGGAAAGCTTGGTGTGCAGATGCAGCTCCACACGCTTGACCGGCGCGGTATCCTCCCGCTTTTTGCGCTCCACGATGAGCACATCGTAGGGGTAGACGATATAATCGTGTTCGTACTTGTCGTAGGAGCAGTCGCCGCGCACGATGAGGGTGGTGCCTTTGCCAAGGCTCTCCCACTTGGAGCAGTCCTCACCTTCCTGCGCGCGGATCTTCAGGTTGATGGAGCCCTGATAATCGGTGATGGATACGGTATAAATTTTGCGGAAGTTGCCCTTGACCTCCGAGAAGAACACATCGCCCCAGATCGTGCACTTGCCGCCCTCGCCGCCAAGGTCTTTCAGCGGGGTGAGGTTCTTGGGGGTGAACATCTTGCCGTGGAAAATGGTGACGGGCTTATCGGTCAGGTCCAGACCATCCACCTTGATGGACGGTGCTGTGTTCTTTTTCTCAAACTTGACCACCGGTGGCGCGATCTTGCGCTCCAGCTTTTCTTCCATCTGGTGCTGCTCGGCTTCGCTTACAGCGCTTTGCAGCGTTACCTGCGGCGTTACCCCGGTGTGGGCCGCAACGCGCTCTGCCAGCAGCTTTTCAAAGTGCATCTCCTGCAAAAACTTGGTGCCATGGCATACGCCGATGGTGATCTTCTGTCCGATGATGTTGATCTTGCACCGGTCCAGAAAGCCGTTGATGGGCACGCCGTCCCGCTTCATCTCTTCCATCAGATCGCGCAGGGCCGCTTCGTCCAGCATGGCATAGCCAAACAGGTTCTGGATGCGCAGCTCAAAGCCCTCATAATCCGGCTGCAGGGATGCCAGCAGCCGGGCACAGAGATTTTTGTCCAGCGGCGCACCGCTGCGCAGGGTAAAGATGACCTGCCGTTCCTGCCGCAGCATCTGCGCATGCTCCACAATGACCTGCCCGAAGCAGGCCGCAAATGCCGGGTCCACCATGAACTGCGGCCACAGGTTGGATACGAGTGGTGTCACAAATGGTACTCCTTTTTATACAGCACAAACTGCCGCACCCGTTTTTTTGCAGGTGTGGCAGCTGTGAAAAAAGCCAAATTACAGTTTATAGATCTCATCCATGAACTGATCCAGGATGTTGTCTCCGGTCAGCTTTTTGATGGGCTTGCCGTGGATGAACAGCACCGCCTCGCCCTTGCCGCCGGCAATGCCGATGTCTGCTTCGCGGGCTTCACCGGGGCCGTTGACCACGCAGCCCATCACGGCCACCTTGATGGATTTTTTGCAGCCCTGCAGCCGCTTTTCCACCTCATTGGCGATCTCGGTGCAGGGATACTGGGTACGGCCGCAGGTGGGGCAGGTGATGACCTCCGGGCCTGCTACCGGGAAGCCCACGGCGCGCAGGATGTTGTAGCCCGCTTCCACTTCCTTTTCCGGCTCTGCGGCCAGCGAGACGCGGATGGTATCGCCAATGCCTTCCAGCAGCATTCCGCCGATGCCCATGCCGCTTTTCAGCAGACCCATCTGGTAGGTACCCGCCTCGGTAACACCCACATGGAGCGGGTAATCCGTGACAGCGCTGAGCTGGCGGTAGGCCTCCATCATGCGGGGCACATTGGAGTTCTTGATGGAAATGACGATGTTGTTGAAATCGAATTTTTCCAGCAGGCGCACATGGTACAGTGCACTCTCCACCATGGCCTCCGGCGTGGGGGCACCGTATTTTGCAAGGATGTGCTTTTCCAGACTGCCGCCATTCACGCCGATGCGGATGGGAATGTCCTTGCGCTGACAGGCATCCACCACAGCCTTCACCCGGTCATCGTCGCCGATGTTGCCGGGGTTGATGCGGATCTTATCCACGCCTACATCTGCGCAGGCCAGAGCCGCCTTATAGTCAAAATGGATGTCTGCCACAATGGGGATGTTCACCGCATTCTTGACGGCTTCGATGCACTTTGCATCCGCCGGGCTGGGGCAGGTCACGCGCAGGATCTGACAGCCAGCAGCTTCGCACCGCTTTGCCTGCGCCACATTGCCCTCAATATCCTCCACCGGCACGTTGAGCATCGTCTGCACCGCAACAGGATTCTTGCCGCCGATGGTCACATTGCCGATTTTCACTTCCCGTTTTAACTGCCGCATAAAGCTTCCCTTTCTGTTTTTGCTTACATTACACCGGTCACAAGCCGGATGATATCATTATAGGTTGCAAAGAGCATCAGGCCAAACAGCAGTGCAAAGGCCGCAATGGTCAGTGTACCCTGCAGCTTTTCCGGCACTGCATGGCCGGTAACGCCCTCAATGATCAAAAATACCACCTTGCCGCCATCCAGTGCCGGGAAGGGCAGCAGATTGAACACGCCCAGATTGATGGTGATGAGGGCCAGCAGCTCCAGCAGATCCTGCCAGCCGTAGCTTGCCGCCTGACCGATCGCTGTCACGATACCCACCGGGCCGGACAGATTGTTGATGCTCTCACGTCCGCGCACAAGGTCTGCCAGCGAGATAAACGCGATGCGTCCGTAGTACAGGGTACTGTTCCATGCTTCTTTTAACACATTGAGCGGTGTTTTTTTGATGCCGTACACCGTAAAGCCAAGGGTCATATGGGTCTGGCCGTCCTCGTCCTGCCAAGTGTCGAACTGCACGTCCGGCAGTTCCACCTTTTGGCCGTCCCGCTTCACGGTGAACCGGGCGCGATAGGCTTCGGTGCGCACCAGCTCATAAAGGATGTCGTTGGCCACAAAGCAGCGCCTGCCGTTCACGGCAACGATCTCGTCCCCCGCCTGCAGGCCGGTCTGGCCGCAGAGGGCATCGTTCTCAATGGAATAGATGGTCTTGCTGGTGATGGCTCCTTCCTGTGCTGCCACAAGAATGACCAGCACCACAAAGCCCAGCACAAAATTCATGAAGGCACCTGCCACCATCACAAGCACACGCTGCCATACCGGTGCCTCGTTCAAAGGGATACCGGTGCGCTGCTCCGGCGGGACAGGGTTTTCGTCCTCTGCTTCCCGTTCGTCGCGGGCCGCCTCGGCCTGCTGGCTCTCGGGGCTTTCCTCGCCCTCCAGCGCCACATAGCCGCCTACCGGCAATGCACGCAGGCTGTACTGGGTGCCCTTGTAAATTTTCTTCCACAAAGCCGGCCCCATGCCGATGGAAAACTCGTTGACCTGAATGCCGCAGAGCTTTGCCACGGTAAAGTGTCCGAATTCATGAATGGCGATCACGGCGCTGAACACGATCAATGCGGCGATCAGGGTGATAAAAATTGACATTGCGTCTCCTAAAGCTGAAAAGTCGGAACCCCTCTCAGTCAGGGCTGCCGAACGCAGTGAGGCTGAGAGGGTTTTTATAAGTGCGCTCTTACAAATTCCCGTGCCATGCGGTCGCACTCGTACACATCGCTGAGGGTATACTCGCCGCCAAAGCTGTCGCTGTCCACGACTGCTTCCACCAGACGGCCAATATCGAGGAAGCCAATTTTGTCCTCAAGGAAGAGCTTGACAGCTTCCTCATTGGCACCGTTGGCAGCACATGGGCCGAGACCGCCCTTTTTGATGGCCTTTTTGCAGGCGGCAAGGCAGCGGAAGGTCTCGTCGTCTGCCACATCGAAGGTGAGCACCTTGAGTGCAGCAAAGTCCAGCTCCGGCACAACGCCGGGTACGCGCTTTGGGTAGGTGAGCGCATACTGGATGGGAATGCGCATATCCGGCACACCCAGCTGAGCAATGACCGAATTATCGCTGAACTGCACCGCCGAATGCACGATGCTCTGGCGCTGGACAACGATCTGGATCTTCTCCGGCGGCAGGCCGAACAGCCACACTGCCTCGATCAGCTCCAGACCCTTGTTCATCAGGGTGGCAGAGTCAATGGTGATCTTTGCGCCCATGTTCCAGTTGGGGTGCTTGAGGGCATCCGCCTTGGTCTTACCGCGCAGCTCCTCGGTCTTCATCCCGAAGAAGGGGCCGCCGGATGCCGTGAGCAGGATCTTGGTCAGGCTGGGGGCACTCTCCTTATCCTGCAGGCACTGGAAGATGGCCGAATGTTCACTGTCCACCGGCAGCAGCTTTACACCATGCTTTGCCACGGCCTGTGTGACCAGATGGCCGCCGGTGACAAGACTCTCCTTGTTGGCAAGGGCCAGATCATGCCCGCTTTCGATCGCGCACAGGCTGGCACCAAGGCCTGCAATGCCCACCACGCTGTTCAGCACCACATCGGTGCCGTCCAGTGCGGCCAGCTGCTTGAGCCCTTCTGGCCCTACCAGCAGCCGGGGCGCATCTACACGACCGGAAAGCTCCGCATCCAGCCTGCGGGCCGCATCCGGGTCGGTCATGCAGACATAGCGCGGATGAAACTCTTCGATCTGCTGCAGGATCTTGTCTACATGGCTGTGGGCAGAAAGGCCGAACACCTCATAGCCCTGTGCACGGATCACATCCAGACTCTGGGTGCCGATGGAACCGGTAGAACCCAGCAGAGTGATTTTTTTCGACATCACACGTTCCCCCTTTTAATAGTAGAACACCGCCGTAATGACCATGGTCACAAAGGGCGCAATGAACATCACACTGTCAAAGCGGTCCAGAATGCCGCCGTGCCCCGGGAAGATGGTGCCGTAATCCTTGATGCCGCACTGGCGCTTGACCACGCTGGCAAACAGATCACCATAAATGCCCAACACCGCAGCCACGCAGCCCAGCAGCGCAATGATCACGTACATGGAAACGCCAATGTTGGAGCGGGTGAAGGCTTCCATCCGGTTTGCCGCCACTGAGTACACCAGTGTGATGATCACACCAAACACCATGGTGCCCAGAACACCGCCAATGGCACCTTCCACGGTCTTTTTGGGGCTGACCACCGGGCAGAGCTTGTGCTTGCCAAAGGCACGGCCTGCAAAGTAGGCACAGGTATCGCCGCCCCAGGCAAAGCAGAGGATGAGCAAGATAAAGAACACCGCATCGTAGCCGTACTGCTCCACCGGCAGCAGCTCCTTGAGCCGGATAAAGGAATAGAAGCAGAAGATCACGATACCGGAGAACATCAGCAGGCCGCTGGCCTTCTGATAGCTGATGGTACCGTTGCGCACCACCAGATAGATGGCGTAAAAGGTGACCAGCAGAAAGGACATCGGCATCACCAGCCGCCGCATGACCTGATAGTTGCTCGTCATGACCAGCAGTGTATACGGCACCAGAACCGCATACATCAGCCAGTCCTTCTTTTCAAAGCCGAGGGCACTGTAGATCTCGTGAACGGCGATCAGCGTAATGGCCGCGATGACCAGATTAAAGATCAGAGTGTTGAAGGTGAACATCACGCCGATCAGTACGATGATGCCCACGATCGCAGTAATAACACGTGTTTTCATAGATTGGATCTCCTTTTCACCGGTCGGTGCCGCACCCCTCTGGATTAAGTTTGGCTCCGGCAAAGCCGCCGGGCCGTCCGGTCCCTGCACCGTGTGCAGGAGGTCTTGGGTTTTACAGTCCGCCAAACCGGCGGGAGCGATGATTGAACTCCTCAATGGCAGCGTCCAGATCGCTGCGGGTGAAATCCGGCCACAGAACGTCCATTTCTACCAGCTCCGAGTAAGCTGCCTGCCAGAGCATGAAGTTGGACAGCCGCTTTTCTCCGCTGGGACGCAGGATAAAATCCGGGTCCTTCTGGCCAGCGGTATACATGGCATCGCTGAGCAGCTGTTCCGTGATCTCTTCGGGCTTTATCTCCCCTGCCGCCGCCTTTGTCGCCAGCTGCTGCGCCGCCCGCACGATCTCCGGGCGGCCGCCGTAGTTGATGGCAATGTTCAGGGTCATGCCGGTCTTGACCGAAGAATCTGCTTCCAGCTTGTTCATCAGCTGCTGCAGCTTTTCATCCAGCACCGTGCGGTCGCCCATGAACTTGATGCGGATATTGCGGTTCTTGTAGTCAAAGCCCTTCAGCAGATATTCGCCGAACAGCCGCATGATGGCGTTGACCTCTTCCAGCGGACGCTTCCAGTTCTCGGTGGAAAACGCATAGAAGTACACCGACGAAACGCCCAGCTCATCGCAGTAATCTGCGATATCGCTGAACACCTCTGCGCCTCTTTTGTGCCCGGCAGTGCGGGGCAGGCCGCGGTTCTTTGCCCAGCGGCCGTTGCCGTCCATGATGATGCCGATGGAAAGGCCCTCGGCAAATTCTTTAGGATGCGCCATTGTTTCCTCCCGGCAGCAACGCCGCCTTCAACAAAAGTGCCGCGCACTCTTCTTCAGCGCACGGCACCTCCAGTTTATTGCATCTGCGCAGATCAGACAGACATGATCTCCTTCTGCTTTTCTTCCACCGCAGCATCGATGTTCTTGATATACTTGTCGGTCAGCTTCTGGACATCCTCTTCCATGGTCTTCTGGCTGTCCTCGGTCAGCTCGCCGGCCTTCTTCATGGCCTTGGCCTTATCCATAGCCTCGCGGCGGATGTTGCGCACTGCCACCTTAGCCTCCTCGCCCAGCTTGGAAACTTCCTTTGCCAGCTGCTTGCGGCGCTCCTCGGTGGGAGCCGGGAAGTTCAGGCGGATGGTAGAGCCGTCATCAATGGGAGTGATGCCCACATCGCTGGCCATGATGGCCTTGCTGATGGGGCGCAGCAGAGTACGGTCCCACGGGGTAATGGTCAGGGTGCGTGCTTCGGCCACAGCCACGGATGCCACCTGCTGGATGGGAGTGGGGGCACCATAATAATCCACGCTGACCTTATCCAGCACAGCGGGATTTGCGCGGCCTGCGCGCACAGCGCCCAGTTCGCGGCCCAGATGTTCGACCGAGCTCTTCATCTTGTCTTCGTAAACCTTGGTGTTGCTGCTCATTGCGGTAGTCTCCTGTTCCTTTTTATCTTGGGGCTGCGCTGCAATGCGTCTGCCCTATAATGTATGTCGGCTGCAGGCGTTTCAGCCCTCGTAAACCAGTGTGCCCACATTCTCGCCCTGCACGGCACGGGCAATGTTGTCCGGGTCGGCCAGATCGAACACGAGGATGGGCAGCTTGTTGTCGCGGCACAGAGTGGCAGCAGTGCCATCCATAACAGCCAGCTGGTCTTCCAGCACCTTGGTAAAGGTGAGGGTATCATACTTCTTTGCGTCGGCGTACTTGTGGGGATCCTTATCGTAAACGCCATCCACCATAGTAGCCTTGAACATCACATCGGCGCTCACTTCCACAGCGCGCAGAGCGGTTGCCGTATCCGTGGAGAAGAACGGGTTGCCGGTGCCGCCGCCGAACACGGCGATCTTGCCCTCATCCATGGCGCGCAGAGCATCCTTGCGGGTAAAGGGCTGTGCCACCTGCGGCATGGTGATGGAGGTGAACACCTCAGTGGGCACACCCAGCTGTTCCAGCTTGTCGGAGACAGCCAGTGCGTTCATCACGGTTGCCAGCATACCGATCTTATCGGCCAGTGTGCGCTCCATCTTGCCGCTGGAACGGCCGCGCCAGAAGTTGCCGCCGCCCACAACAATGCCGATCTGTACGCCGAGGTCGTGTGCTTTCTTCACGCCGCCGCAGATCGCGTCCATGGTGGGTTCATCAAAACCCATGCCCTTTTCGCCGCCCAGTGCTTCGCCGCTGATCTTCAGAAGGATACGCTGATATTTCAATGCCATAATCCAAACACCACCTGTTTTTATCTTCCGTCAGGGCATAGGCATACCCTGACATTTTTTACTATAGCTTATTTTACAATAAAACATTCATAAAGTAAACAGGAAATCTGCGCGGAAATCCGGAAGCTTTTATGAACGGCTGCGCAGAACGCGCAGCAGCTGCTTCATTCCGGGCGGAATGCGGCGGCTTTCCACCGCTTTCTGGATGGCTTTGTTGTGGGTCCACAGATCCAGCCGCTTTTCTGTGAGCCACGGCAGCGCGGCATCCGGCTGCTTTGCCAGTGCCGTGGCGAAATACCATGCCCGCATCATATTGATATAGTATGCCGTGCTGTGCACATCGGCCACCCATTCCAGATATTCCGGCCGGAATGCATCATCCAGATAATAGCGCATCAGCATCTCCATGCCATAGCGCACGGTGTACACCTCGCCCGAATCCAGCCAGCGGCGAATGGGCACCAGCAGTTCCTTCTTGTACTTTGCAAACACTTTGGGGCAAAAGCAGTCGCAGGTGGCCCAGTTGTTGATGTAGGGCAGGAACGCTTCCGTTTCAGCCAGCGCCCTATCGTAGTCCCGGATAAGTTCGATCAGAAACGCGTGGAGGTTGTTCTCTTCGTAGTATCCATGCGGCAGGGCCTGTAAAAACACTTCTGCCTGCGCTGTGCCTGCGAGCTGTTTTGCCAACTTGCGCAGAGCCGGAACGCGCACGCCGATCACCGTTTCCGGCGGCACGGTGGGCATCAACGCACTGTGAAAGGTGCGGTATGCTTCATCCCGCAGGGCAAACAGCTGCGTACGAATGATCTCTGCTTCCGGCTCCATCCTCTCTCCCTCCGTTCTTTTCTATTGTAGCAGAGCCGTATGGAAAAGCAAGGCCGTTCCGGCATTCTTTTCCGGTGCTTTAAGGAACATACAAAAATTGGGCTGGACATTTATGCCGGAACATGCTATAATATCGTTCGTAAATGCGGGCATCGTACATCGGCTAGTATATCAGCCTTCCAAGCTGAGGAGGTGGGTTCGATTCCCATTGCCCGCTCCATGCAAAAAAGCGCCGTGGCCTTTTGGGTCACGGCGCTTTTGTTTTGCTTTATCGGTCCCACTTATCGCACAGGGCATTGATCTGGTCGGCAAACTTGGCAAGGTCTTTGTTTGCGCCGCCCTCGTTGTGCTCGATGACCCGCAGCAGGCGCTTGCCGGCGCTGACCAGCCGCTGGAACACACTGGCAGCACGGCTCTGGCCTTCATTGGCCTTGTGCTCAATGCGGACGCGCATGCCCTCCTGCAGGCATACGGCTCCCTCGGCTCCGATGGCCCACTGTGCGCCGTTGTAGGGTGCGCAGGCAGTGAAGCCCTGTTCCGTCAAGGTCTGCACAAAGTGGTCCTCGGTCTCATCTTCGCCGTGCATCACGAACACACGCTTTGGTTTCTGCTCAAAGGAGTTCACCCACCGCAGCAGACCTTCTCTGTCCGCATGGCCGGACATGCCGGTGAGCTGGCACAGTTCTGCCTGCACCTCAATAGGTTCACCGAACAGTTTTACCGTCGTGGCACCTTCCAGCAGGGTGCGGCCCAGCGTGCCCACCGCCTGATAGCCCACGAACAGAATGGTGCACTCCGGCCGCCACAGATTGTGCTTGAGGTGGTGGCGGATGCGGCCTGCCTCGCACATACCGCTGGCCGAGAGGATGACCTTTGGCACGCGGTCTGCATTGATCATGCGGGATTCATCACTGGTCACCGTGACGCGCAGCCCCGGGAAGGTGATCGGATCAATGCCTTTTTCCAGCAGAGCGCGGGTGTCCGCATCAAAGCAGTCTGGGTCGGTATCTTTAAAGATGCGGGTCGCCTCGATGGCAAGCGGGCTGTCAATGTACACCGGGAAGTTGCCGTGTCCCTTCACAAGGCCCTTTTCCTTGATCTCACGGATAAAGTAGAGCATCTCCTGCGTGCGGCCCACCGCAAAGCTGGGAATGACCACATTGCCGCCCCGGTCAAAGGTGCGCTGCAGGATCTTCGTCAGCTCGCTCACATAGTCCGGCTTCGGGCCGTGGCTGCGGTCGCCGTAGGTAGATTCCATAAAGGCGTAGTCCGCCTCTTTGATGTAAGCAGGATCCTTGATGATGGGCTGATCCAAATTGCCGATATCACCGGAGAATACCAGCTTGGTCGTGGTCTCACCCTCGGTGATCCAAAGCTCTATGCTGGCCGAGCCAAGCAGATGGCCCACATCCACAAAGCGGGCTTCAATGCCCGGTGCAAGCTGGAAGCGCTGCTCATAGGCCTTGCCCACAAACAGCTTCATGGCTGCTTCAGCATCCTGCACAGTATACATCGGTTCCACCGGTTCTGCGCCAGAGCGCTGGCCCTTGCGGTTTTTCCACTCCGCTTCAAATTCCTGAATATGGGCCGAGTCCCGCAGCATGATGCCGCACAGCTCCACCGTGGGGTTCGTGGCATAGATCTTGCCGCGGAAGCCGTTGCGCACCAGCAGCGGCAGCATACCGGTATGGTCGATGTGTGCATGGGTGGCCAGTACCCAGTCGATCTCGCCGGGTGCCACCGGGATGGGCTGGTTCTCGTATACGTCCTTGCCCTGCTCCATGCCGCAGTCGATCAAAAAGCGCTGCCCAGCCGCTTCGATCAAAGTGCAGCTGCCGGTGACCTCATGGTTCGCGCCCAGAAATGTGATCTTCATAAAAACACCTCCGGCTTTATTTTTTCTGTACCCTTAGTATAGCATATTCTAAAGGTACACGCCGCACAAATCGCATGGCTTTTCTCAGGCATTTTGCCGAAAGGTTGAAAAATTTTTTATACAATCTTGACAAACCACCCCTTTCTGTTATAAACTTAAACTTGTATGACGTTCGTTCGTATTTTATGAGTTTTAATAATAGAGAGGTTGAATTTTATGGTTCGTAACGATTTGCGCAACGTTGCCATTATCGCTCACGTTGACCACGGCAAGACCACCCTGGTGGACGCAATGCTGCGTCAGAGCGGCGCATTCCGCGATAATCAGGTCGTGGCTGAGCGCGTCATGGACAGCGGCGATATCGAGCGTGAGCGTGGCATTACCATTCTGGCCAAGAACTGCTCCTGCACCTACAAGGGTGTCAAGATCAATATTGTCGATACTCCGGGCCATGCCGACTTTGGCGGCGAGGTGGAGCGCGTGCTGAAGATGGTCAACGGCGTTCTGCTGCTGGTGGATGCCGCCGAGGGCTGCATGCCCCAGACCCGTTTTGTGCTGCAGAAGGCTCTGCAGCAGAACCTGAGTCTGGTGGTGGCCATCAACAAGATCGACCGCCCCGATGCCCGCATTAAGGAAGTCATCGACGAAGTTCTGTACCTGCTGATGGATCTGGGCGCCACCGATGAGCAGCTGGACTGCCCCATGCTGTTCTGCTGCGGCCGTGATGGCACCGCAAGTCTGGACCCGGATGTGCCCGGCACCGACCTGATCCCCCTGTTCGATACTCTGCTGAGCACCATCAAGCCGCCTGAGGGCGACCCCGAGGCTCCCTTCCAGATGCTGGTGTCCTCTGTGGACTACAACGACTTTGTGGGCCGCATCGGCATTGGCCGCATCCAGAACGGCGTTGCCAAGGTGGGCGAGGAAGTTGTCGTCTGTGACTGGCACAATCAGGATCTGAAGATGCGCGGCCGTCTGACCAAGCTGTACGACTTCCAGGCCAATGGCCGTCAGCCGTGCGATAACATCACCGCCGGCGATATCGTGGCATTCTCCGGCCTGCCCGACGTGACCATCGGCAATACCCTGTGCAGCCCCTCCAATGTGGAGCCGCTGCCCTTCGTGAAGATCAACGATCCTACCGTTGAAATGACCTTCTCCGTCAACGACAGCCCGCTGGCCGGCCGTGAGGGCAAATACGTCACCAGCCGCCAGATCCGCGACCGTTTGCAGAAGGAGCTGCTGAAGGATGTCGCTTTGAAGGTGGAGGATTCCGCCACCACCGATTCCTTCCGCGTTATGGGCCGTGGTGAGATGCACCTGTCCATCCTGATCGAGACCATGCGCCGTGAAGGTTATGAGCTGCAGGTCTCTCCCCCGCACGTTCTGACCAAGGTCATCGACGGCAAGACCTATGAGCCTATGGAGCATGTCGTCATCGATGTGCCCACCCAGTATCAGGGCGCTGTCATGACCGGTCTGGGCCAGCGCAAGGCTATCCTGCAGCAGATGGAATCTCTGGGCACCGACCGCGTGCGTCTGGAGTTCCGTATGCCCAGCCGTGGCCTGTTCGGCTACCGTAACCAGTTCCTGACCGATACCCATGGCGAAGGCATCATCAACCAGATTTTCGACGGTTACGATGTCTGGGCTGGCATGATTGCCAACCGCTCCACCGGTTCTCTGGTCAGCTTTGAGACCGGCGAGGCTGTCACCTACGGTCTGTTCAATGCTCAGCAGCGCGGCACCCTTCTGGTGGGCGCTGGTGAAAAGGTCTACGAGGGCATGGTCATTGGCTACACCGCTTCCGGCGAGGATGTGGATGTCAACGTCTGCAAGACCAAGCACCTGACCAACACCCGTGCATCCGGCTCCGACGATGCTCTGCGCCTGATCCCCATTAGCAAGCTCAGCCTGGAAGGCTGCCTGGAATTCTTGGCACAGGACGAGCTGCTGGAGGTCACTCCTGAAAATCTGCGCATCCGCAAGCAGATCCTGAACCACGAGCAGCGCATGAAGGCCAAGAGCAAGCTGAAATAAGCCTTTCCTTCTTTTATAATATGTACTTTACCGTCCTGCAGCGTTTCAAAACACTGCAGGACGATTTTATTTTGCCAAAAATGATTCATTTTTTAAAAAAAGGCTTGCAAAAGGCATTCTTATGCGGTATAATATCTCTCGCAGTCACAAATGTGATCTGCCTCTTTAGCTCAGTCGGTTAGAGCACCTGACTGTTAATCAGGGTGTCGCCTGTTCGAGTCAGGCAAGAGGCGCCAGAAGAAAAGGCAATGTTCCACAGAACATTGCCTTTTTTGTTTGTCCCATACTACACCCTTTTTCTGTACAGCCATGCAGTCGTGTTTCTCCTCTGTTTTTGGGCTTCTCTGTCCCAAAAACACAGCATCCATGCGAAAAAAGCATCAAGCATAATGATTTCTTAAAATTTGACTACTTGAAGAAGATGTCACATTGTGGTATACTGCTTATAAGCTTTGGGAATTTGTATCTGTTTTTCCAAAGTCCGGCACACAGATCAAAGGGTAGGTGCTCCCTTCTTTTGATAGCAGCCGACCGGTGTTTTGTCATGGTTCTCCGCAGGACAGGACAAAGCACCGGTCTCTGTGCTGTTGTTTCAGGCTCCGGCTCTTTTCACGTTGTCAGATCTGCGGCAGGCCGCTTCTTCAAAACGCCTGCCGCTGTTTGAATAAATTTGTATATGATCAAAGGAAGCATCTATGCGTTATACCTATGTCCGGCAGCACGACACCACTGACTGTGCGGCTGCCTGCCTCGCAATGGTGTGCCTCCATTACAAAAAGGAAGTTACCATCACCCGCCTGCGCGATATGATGGGTACCGACCTGAAAGGCACGAACCTTGTTGGTTTGCAGAAAGCCGCTAATGAGTTGGGTTTCACCACTGCAGCGGTTCGCGTAGACCGTGAAAATTTCCTCAGCGATTTCTCGCTGCCCTGCATTGCGCAGGTCATCACCGATCAGGGTCTGGCCCACTTTGTGGTCGTCTTTAAAAAGACCACCATCAAAGATGACGGCGAGCGTCGTCGGCACATGCTGAAAGAAGCCGAAGCCGCTAAGGAAGATGAGAAGAACGGCAAAAAACACAAGTGCAAGGATTATGTCGTGATCGGCGACCCCGGCAGTGAGCTGAAAAAGATCTCTCTGGATGAGTTCTACAAGAACTTTACTGGTGTTCTGCTGCTGATGAACCCCACCTCGGAGTTCAAGGGTGGTAAGATCGAAAAGGGCGGCATGTTCAAGCGTTACGTCGACCTGTTGCTGCCCCAGAAAAAGCTCTTTGCCTATGCGATCCTGAGTTCTCTGATCGTTACGATCCTGGGCATTGCCTCCTCCATGTTCAACAAGATCCTGATGGACGAGGTCTTGCCATATGGCCTAGACAATCTGCTGGTCACGCTGATCCTTGTGTTCAGCATGGTCAGCATCACCAATACGCTGGTGGGCTTTGTCCGGCAGTGGGTTCTGATCCACCTATCCATCAAGATCGATATTCCGCTGATGCTGGGTTACTTCGGGCATATCTTCCGTCTGCCCATGAAGTTCTTTGCCACCCGCAAGACTGGTGATATCACCACCCGTTATTCGGATGCAAACACCATCAAATCCATCTTCACCAGCATTGCGCTGAGCCTGATCATGGATATCTCGATGGCCATTATCACCGGTATCATCCTGTTCCGCATGAATGCGATGCTCTTCTCGATCTCGCTGTTCATGGCTCTGGTCAGCATTCTGCTGGTGCTGATCTACAAGCAGCCTTACAAAAAGATCAACGAAGAGACCATGGTGCAGTCCGCTGCACTGAACAGCCAGATGATCGAAAGCCTGCGCGGCATTGAGACGGTCAAGTGCAACGCCAACGAGGATACCGAAATGGAGAACCTCGAGCGTGAGTACATCAAGAGCCTGAAGATCAGCCTGCGCTCCAGCAAGATCAGCACCACGCAGGGCCTGATCTCCTCCTTCATTTCCACCGGTTTCAGCATGCTGACCACCTATGTGGGTATCAGTCAGGTTCTGAAGGGTGAGATGACACTGGGCGGATTCATGGCCTTCAGCACGCTGTCCTCTTACTTTACTTCCCCGCTGAGCAACCTGATCGGTCTGCAGATGCAGATTCAGGAGGCCAGCATTTCCATGAAGCGTCTGGGCGAGATCATGGATTATCCCTCCGAGACGGTCGGCGACGAAGACCGCACCGATCTGGACAAGGTGGAGGGCGATATCGAGTTCAAGGATGTCACTTTCCGTTATGGCAACCGTGCCCCTGCACTGGATCACATCAGCTTTACCATTCCGGCCGGTAAAAAGGTCGCGCTGGTGGGCAGCAGCGGCAGCGGCAAATCCACGATCACCAAGCTTCTGCTCAAGTATTATGAGCCGGAAGATGGCGAGATCGACTTGAACGGTGTGAATCTGGCTGAATACACCAATGACTCTGTCCGCCGCGCAATTTCTTATGTGCCGCAGAACGTTGAGCTGTTCAGCAAGACCATTTATGATAACATCCGCGTTTCCCGTATGGACGCTACGATGGACGAAGTTAAGGAAGCTGCCAAGAAGGCAGATGCTCACGACTTTATCCGTCATCTGCCCCTGCAGTATAACACCTATCTGGAAGAAGCAGGCAACGGCCTGTCCGGCGGTGAAAAGCAGCGCATTGCGCTGGCACGCGCTTTCCTGAAAGATTCCAACCTCTACATTCTGGATGAATCCACCAGTAATCTGGACTTTGCTACGGAAAATCTGATCTTCAACATGATCTACGATCAGCTTGCAGATCGTTCCATGCTGATCGTAGCTCACCGCCTGTCCACCGTTCGTGACTGTGATCTGATCCTTGTGATGGATCACGGCAAGATCGTGGAACGCGGCACGCACGATGAGCTGCTTGCCAAGGAAGGCAAGTACTACGAGCTGTGGAACATGCAGCAGGGTATCTACCGCAGCAAAAAGGCAGAGCCCAAGCAGTCTGTCATGCAGGCCGTGGTGGAAGAGGATGACGACGGTGAGTCGATCACCTATTGATGTGTTGCAGCCGGGTGCGTACCCGGTTACATATGAAAGGGAGTCATTCATGATGGATAGCTTGATTTGACATAGTTTTGCTGTGTCAGATAAAAAGAGCTAGAAAGACTTTCTGTTTAGTAGAAGTAGATGGTGTTATCCTGAACAGGCCCCGCCTGCTCAGGTAACTATGCCTCACTATGGTGTGCCCGGAGGCAAAATGCCTCCGGGCACATTTTATTTGCAAGATCCCTATTACTTTTATAAGTAGTAGGCGATCGGGAGCGGAGAGGAAGCTGCTCTCTGCAGCGATTTTCTCCCCTTTCTCGATTGCCTATTACTGCCTCTTCTGAGGTAAATCTGAAAAGGAACCGAGGTATTCAACATGAAAGAGATCAAAGTAGCCGAGAACAAGACCCTGAAGCTCACCAATGTGCTCTCCCGTGAGATCCATCCGGAAGAGATGGCCAGTCTGCCCGTGGTGCTGACCCAGATGCACAACTTTATCAAGAGCAACAACGCACAGCCCATTGGCCCCATTGTGCAGGCCATGGTGGTTGGTGAGGACCGTCAGATGCACCTGTACATGATGCAGCAGGCTACCCAGTTCATCGGCCAGATGGAGCAGGACTACCATATGGATGCTGTTCTGCGCGTGAAGAACTGCCTGTATGCCCACTACACCGGCCCCATGCCCGAAAGCCAGCTGGCTTCCTACAAGCTGCAGGTCCACGCTTTTGAGAATGAGCAGAAACTGACCGGCACCTCCTATACCATCTATGTCAATCAGGACGAGGATGATGCCGTGGTCGATGTCTTTATGGAGACCAAGTAATTATGACGATTAAAGTTCAGAACCTTTCGGATCTGCAGGATCGCCGCATCATGATGGAAAAAAAGCTGCCGCCTTATGGCTACGCTTTTGTCATTCTGGTGGGCATCTTCATGCTGTTTCTGGTGGTGTGGAGCACCCATACCAACCGCATTTATGTCAGCCAGAACGCAGGCACCGTGCAGGCCAGCAATAAAACCTATATCATGTCCAGTTATTCCGGCTCCATTACCGAGATGTATATTTCGGAGGGCAGCTATGTGAACGAGGGCGACCTCGTGGCCCACATCAAGAGCACGGATATCGACATGCAGCAGGATAACCTGGAAAGCCAGCTCAAGATCTACCAGACCCAGCTGGACCAGTACAACAAGCTGCTGCAGTGCGTGCAGGATGATACCAACTACTTCAGCGAGACAAACCCCGAAGATCAGCCCTACTACTATCAGTACGAGACCTACAAGAGCCAGGTCTCTCAGAAGACCTTTGATGCCACGGCCTATCAGGCTGCCGGTTACTCCGATGCTCAGATCAAGACCATGATGGAGCAGAGCCAGAGCGAAGTAGAAGCTCTGTACTACTCTACCATGCAGTCCATCTCCCAGAGCATTACCAGCGCACAGAGCAACGTGGACAACGTTCAGGCTCAGCTCGATGCCTTGAACACCGGTGCCAACGATTACTACATCTACGCCCCCACCTCCGGTGTGATCCACATGGATACTCCTTACAAAGAGGGCATGGTGCTGAGCGCAGGCTCCCCGCTGGCCACTGTTGCCAGCGAGAACGACGATCTGGAGATCGTTGCCATGGTCACCGTGAATGACCGCCCGCTGCTTCATGTGGGTGACCCGTGCAAGATCGCCATTACCGGCCTTTCGGAGTATTCCTATGGCACCCTGACCGGCACTGTAACGGCCATTGACAGTGACGTGACGGCCAGCTCCAACGCTTCCTACTATAAGATGACCATTAAGCCCGACGCCACTTATGTGGTGAGCCGCAGCGGCGACAAGGTGGATCTTTCCAACGGCATGAGCGTTACTGCCCGCGTGGAGTACGATCAGGTCACCTATTTCGAGTACGCAATGGAAGCCCTGGGCGTTCTGTTCCGCTAAACCGGAGCTGTGCTGACTGCCAGCCGCCGTTATATCACCCAAAGAGGTACACTTACTATGAAATCAACCGCAAAAAAACTGGCCGTCTGTGCGGCAGCGCTCTGCCTGCTGGCCTGCGGCACAGCTGTGTCTGCGGCCGCAGCAAGCCCTGTCTCCGGCCTTGCCCTGAGCGGCGTTGCCATGCCGTGGGATCAGGACGTGCCTGCCGAAAGCATTGAGGCCGGCAGCTATACCGCCAACATGCTGCTGGGTTCCTCTCAGCAGCTGTCTCCTGTGGTGCGTCCGCGCAACTCTACCGACTCGGTTGTCTTTATCTCGGACGATACTTCCATTCTGACCGTGAGCAACTCCGGTGTCGTGCAGGCTGTGGGCGTAGGCACCACCCGCATCACCGCTGCCGCAGGCAACCAGATCTGTGCCTACACCATCGTTGTCTCCATGGATTCTTCCATGATCGTTACCGAGATGGACCTTTCCCTTTCCTCCAACACCATTTATGTTGGCAACTCGGTCTCGGCACAGCTGCAGGTGCGGCCTACTTCGGCTTCCAACTATGCCACCGTCGCCCTGACCTCTTCCAATGAGAAGGTCGCCACGGTGAACAATTTCGGCCGTGTTACCGGCATTGCCCCCGGCACCGCCACCATTACCGCTACCTGCGGTTCGGTGACTGCTACCACCAATGTCACGGTCATGAGTATTCCCAACTCCAGCACCGGCACCGCCAGCACTGGTTCTTCCAACAGCGGTCAGGTCGTCACGGTGAATCCTTCCTACGTTGTGCTCAAGCCCGGTGCCACCCGCACCCTGACCGCCAGTGTCAAGCCTTCTTCCGCTTCCCAGAAGTTCACCTATAAGTCCGCCAACAGCAACATTGCCACGGTCAGCCCCAGCGGCGTGATCACGGCTGTGGGCACCGGCGCTACTTCCATTACCGTTTCCAACGGCACTGCATCCGCCATGGTCACGGTCATCGTCAACCGTTCGGCTGCATCTTCTTCCGATAATTCTTCGGACAGCAGCTCCACCGAACCGGATAACGATACTCCCATCGAGATCGATCCCGTTGTGCAGGCCATTCAGGACAGTGAGGACAACGAGATCGTTTTCACACAGGCCGAGGTGCCTACCGTGACCGGTGATATCCTCAATGCGCTGCGCACCACCGGCAAGACCCTGTGCGTGGTGGGCGATGGCTACACCATGCAGATTGCAGGCAGCGGTGTCAAGAGCACCACCAGTGAGCTGGACACCATGCTCATCCTGACTGAGTCCGATCAGGGCATCGAGTTTGAGCTGGACAAGGGCAAGGCTCTTCCCTGCTCGGTGCGCATCGATCTGGATGTGAGCACCTATACCCGCCTGTATCTGTACAACGCCGTCTCCAACAAGTGGCAGTACCTGAACAGCTACACCGACGGCATCATCACTGCCGATACTGCAGGCCGTTATCTGCTGACCAACCAGAACCTGAAATTTGCCAATATCAACTGGACCTTCTTCATTGCCGGTGGTGTTGTAGTGGTTCTGATCGGCATTGCATATGTTGTGCTGAAAAAGCGCTACTGGTTCTGGTAATTTTCAAAACCACTCTTTCATGAAACAGTAAGACCCTCTCTGAGTGTGATATGCTCCCCCTAGAGTAGACAGAGTAAAACAAAAACTCTGCGTACTCTGGGGGTATTTTTATGTCAGGAAAGAACAATCACTTTTGCACAAAAAATTCGCCGTCTCCTTGTGGAAACGGCGAACAAAAACTTATATTATTTCTCTATCTACTTGACGGAGCGCACTTCAATGGAACGCCTGGGCTTTGTTTGCATTATGATGTCTGCCTTCGTTACTTTTCAATGGGCTGCGAGGGCTTCCAGTCCTTGTAGTTCTCGTAGCGGCTCTCGCGGATCTTGGTGTGGGACCAGATCTCATCCGCCGTGGGCTGCCAGTTGGCTGCATAGTTCTTGCACTTCTCGCACAGGTGCTCCACGCTCTCCGGCGACTGCAGGTCGGTGCTGTGGGCACCGGTCTCGTGCACCATCTTCTGCAGCAGTTCGGGGTTTTCCAGCATCGGGCAGGGACGCAGATGGTTCTTGTTGAAGGGCTGGCCGTTGTGATAAGCCATGAACAGCGGGCTGTGCAGAATTTCCAGAATGCTCTGGTCGTGGATATTGGCATTGGAGTAGTGGATGAACACGCACGGCTCTGCGTCACCGGCAGAGTTGATGTGGAAGTAGTTGCGTCCGCCGGCAATGCAGCCGCCCACGAACTCGCCATCGTTCTGGAAATCCATGGGGTAGAACGGGATATCGCACTCTTCCGAGCGCAGATAGCGGATGCGGTCGATCATATATTTGCGCTGCTCCGGGGTAGGCATCAGTTCCGGTGCTGCCTCGTTGCCCACGGGCATGTAGTGGAAGTAGAAGCCGAAGTGTGCACCCTTCTCACACAGGAAACGCATGAACTCATCGTTGGTAACAGCTTCGATGTTATCGCGGGTGTAGCAGATGGACGTGCCGAACACGATGCCGTGCTCCTTGAGCAGATCCATAGCATGCATGACAGCGGCATAGTGCCCCTCACCGCGGCGGGCATCGTTGGTCTCCGGGGTGCCCTCGATGGACAGCATGAAGGCAATGTTGCCCAGACGCACCACCTCTTTGCAGAACGGCTCATCGATGAGGGTGGAATTGGTGTAGATGGCAAACTGCACATCGTTGTGCTTCTCGGCCAGCTTGAGGATATCAGCCTTGCGCACCAGCGGCTCGCCGCCGGTCAGCATGTACAGGTATACGCCCAGCTCCTTGCCCTCGGTAACGATCTTGTCCATATCCTCAAAGCTGAGGTTGTTCTTGTTGCCATACTCGCCAGCCCAGCAGCCCACGCAATGCATGTTGCAGGCAGAAGTGGGGTCGAACAGGATCAGCCACGGAATGTTGCACTGATACTTCACGCGGTTCTCGCGGATGGTCTTGGTGCCGCGGAAGAAAGCCTCGTAGCCCAGATTCAGCGCCATGGTGCGGGCCACGTTGGGGTCGGTCTGATCCAGCACACAGTTGATGAGCTTGGACCACTTGCTGTCGGGGTCGGTCAGGGTCTGTCTGGCGTGTTCGTAGGCTTCATCGCTGAACGAACTGCCATAGAACTGCTTTGCAATATCCACCAGCTGTCCCACGGTTTTCTGACGGTCTTTATCGGCATGAGAAAGCACCACGTCCACCATTTTACCAACGGCAGCACGCTGCATTTTATGAGTCAGGCTCTCAATAGAAGTATTCATTATCCTTTTCCTCCAAACGGTATTTTTCGGAAATCTCTTTTTCTATTTCTATGCCATTACTCTACCATTCTATCCCACAAGTTTCCATAAACAGAAAAAGCGCCGTGATAGAAAACCCATCACGGCGCGGATTATGATAAAATTTTGTCGTTCTTCCGGTTCAACCGTCCTGTTCCAGATGGATCTTATTGCTGGCAAGGCGGCATAACGCGCGGCGCAGATCGCCCTGCAGCATCCGTCCCATACGTTCTACCATCACAGCGGGCTCGGTCTTCATATCCCGGCGGATCCATTCCAGCACCACGCCCACCAGCGCATATTTGTAAAAATCCACCACAAACTGCTTGTCATCGTCCTGCACGGTGATGTCGCGGCATTCGCGATCCGCAAATTCCTTCAGCATGGGGTCCAGAAGCTTGTACAGATACTGCTCCACCTGTTCACGCCCCACAGAGCGGTATACGTTCAGCACCAGTGTTTTGTTATCCCGGATCTGGTGCAGGATGTCCAGAAATGCTTCGGTCCATGTATCAAAGCTCTGGCAGCCTTCCATCGCCTTGATTGCATCTTCCGTCAGGATCCAGTCCACCAGATCGTAAATATCCTTGAAGTGGTAGTAAAAGGTCATGCGGTTCACGCCGCAGTCCTCGGTGATATCGTTGATCGTGATCTTATTGAGGGGCTTTTCCAGCAGCAGCTTTTTCAGCGATGCTTCCAGTGCCCGCTTCGTTGTTTGTGACACAAAAACCTTCCTTTCCCAACCGTAGAAATTTTTCCCGCTGCGTACGGCGATTGGCAGCTTCGTACATTATAATACCGCAAAAGTCGTTCCGATTGCAAGCATTGATTCTGTCCATTTTGTAAACAAAGAACGACTTCCTGCGTTTTCACTCCGGCAGTTTCTCGTTTCAAAAGCCGTTTCTCAGCCCCCCAAACCCCTTCCGGCGGTGCGCAATGCCTGCAAAAGCGGCTTCTTCCGGCAAAAAAGCGGAAAAGGCCCTTGATTTTATATTCCTCTACGCTTAGAATGGGAGCAGACGGCTGTGATTGAAGTGCCGTTTTGAGGGAGGGTACAAACTATGATGGATACCATTGGTTTTCTGGGCTGCGGCAACATGGGTGGAGCCATCGCCCGTGCCGTTTGCAAAGCTGTTGACCCTAAGAAAGTTTTTCTGGCAAACCGCACTGCGGCCAAGGCGCAGGCACTGGCCAAGGAACTGGGCTGCAAAACAGCCACCAATGCTGAGGTGGCCGGTGACTGTGACCTGATCTTTCTGGCGGTAAAGCCCCAGATGATGGAAGCACTGCTGGAGCCGCTCAGATTCACGCTGGACGAGCGCCCCAAGCGCTTTGTGCTGTGCAGCATGGCAGCAGGCCTTTCGATCGCCCGCATTCAGGAGCTGGCCGGTGAGGACTTTCCTGTGATCCGCATCATGCCCAATACCCCGGCATCGGTGGGCGAGGGTATGATCCAGTACTGTTCCAGCAATGTCACCGCTGAGGAAGAAGAAGCCTTCCTCAGGATCATGGCTCCTGCGGGCCGTCTGGATGCCGTGCCGGAAAGTCTGATCGATGCCGCCAGCTGCGTTTCCGGCTGCGGCCCGGCATGGGTGTACCAGTTTATTGAGGCTCTGGCTGATGGCGGCGTGGCCTGCGGCCTGCCCCGCGCCAAAGCGCAGGAATATGCCGCGCAGATGGTTCTGGGCAGCGCAAAGCTGGTGCTGGAAAGCGGAAAGCATCCCGGCGAACTCAAGGATGCTGTGTGCAGCCCCGGCGGCAGCACCATTCAGGGCGTGCGCGTGCTGGAAGAACACGGCCTGCGCGGTGCGGTGATGGATGCCGTGATCGCCTCGTACAATAAGACAAAGGAAATGGGAAAGGGTTAAGGATATCATGCGCATCGTTGTAAAAGTAGGCACTTCTACTCTGGCATACGCCACCGGACGGCTAAACATCCGCCACACGGAACAGCTGGTCAAGGTGCTCAGCGACCTGAAAAACGAGGGTCATGAGGTCATTCTGGTGTCCTCCGGTGCCATTGGCATGGGCGTGGGCAAGCTCTCACTGCCAACCCGTCCAAAGGACACCACCACCAAGCAGGCCTGCGCCGCTGTGGGCCAGTGTGAGCTGATGTACACCTACGACCGGCTGTTCAACGCCTACAATCACACCGTGGCGCAGATCCTGCTCACCGGCGTGGACGTGGAGCACACCGAACGCCGCGTGAACTTTCAGAACACCCTGTCCCGCCTGCTGGAGCTGGGTGCCCTGCCCATCATCAACGAAAACGACACCGTTGCCACCGATGAGATCACCTCCATTGGCGACAACGACACGCTGGCGGCCATCGTGGCCTGCTGCGCCAAGGCTGACATGCTGGTGCTACTGAGTGACATCGACGGCCTGTACACCGCCAATCCCCACACCCACACGGACGCAAAGCTCATCCCGCTGGTGGAGGAGATCACCCCCGAGGTGATGGCTCTGGCCGATGGTGCCGGTTCGGCCCTTGGCACCGGCGGCATGGCCACCAAGCTGCGCGCCGCCCGCATGGTAACGGGCAGCGGTGCCGATATGGTCATTGCCAACGGCGCACACCCGGAGCTTTTGTACGACATTGCCGCAGGCAGATCCGCAGGCACCCGCTTTGCGGCCCGCAAGGAGGACTGAACACATGACCACACAGGAAATTCTGGAAGCCGCCCGCAGCGCCAAAAGTGCCCTTGCGCTGGCCGATAACACCGCCCGCAACGCGGCCCTGCTGGGCATGGCAGATGCGCTGTGCAGCGCAGACGATCAGGCGGCCATCCTTGCCGCCAACGCCGAGGACATGGCTGCGGCCAAGGGGCACATCAGCGATGTGATGCTGGACCGTCTGGCCCTGACCGCACCGCGCATTGAAGCCATGGCGCAGGGCATCCGGGAGGTATCTTCCCTGCCCGACCCGGTGGGCCGGGTGCTGAACCGGGTGGAGCGCCCCAACGGGCTTGTCATTGAAAAGACGGCTGTGCCCATGGGCGTGATCGCCATTATCTACGAGAGCCGCCCCAATGTGACCAGCGATGCCGCTGCCCTTGCCATCAAGAGCGGCAATGCCTGTATCCTGCGCTGCGGCAAGGAGGCCTGGCGCAGTGCCAACGCCATCGTCACAGCCCTGCGGCAGGGCCTGAAAAAGGCCGGTCTGCCCGAGACAGCGGTCTGCCTGATTGAGGACACCACCCACGCTTCTGCCAACGCTCTGATGACCGCTGTAGGCTATGTGGATCTGCTGATCCCGCGCGGCGGTGCCGGGCTGATCCGTGCCTGCGTTCAGAACGCCAAGGTCCCCTGCATCCAGACCGGCACCGGCATCTGCCATGTGTACGTAGACGACACCGCCGATCTGGACAAAGCTCTGGACATCATCGAGAACGCAAAAGCCAGCCGCCCCAGCGTCTGCAACGCCGAGGAGGTGTGCCTTGTGCACTCTGCCATTGCCGGGGAGTTTCTTCCCCGTCTGGCCCAGCGGCTTGGCCCGGACCGCGCGGCAAAGGGCCTGCACCCGGTGGATCTGCGGCTGGATAAGCGCGCAGCCGCCATTATCTCCGGCACCCCTGCCGGAGAAAAGGACTTTGACACCGAATTTCTGGACTACATCCTCGCGGTCAAGGTCGTGGACAGCGTGGAGGAGGCCATCGGGCATATTGCTGAGCACTCCACCGGCCACAGCGAAGCCATCCTGACCCAGACACAGGCCCATGCCGATCTGTTCACTGCCGCAGTGGATAGCGCCGCCGTGTATGTGAACTGTTCCACTCGCTTTACGGATGGCGGTGAATTCGGCCTTGGGTGTGAAATGGGCATTTCCACCCAGAAACTCCACGCCCGCGGCCCCATGGGACTGGCCGAGCTGTGCAGCTACAAGTATATCATCCACGGCAATGGTCAGATCCGCTAAAGCCCGCTGAACCCACCTTTCCAGTGCGGAAATCGGGAGTGAGCGTTTTCTCCATAATATTCATAATTTAGAAACGAAACTGAAAAGCTTTTTCCGAAACAGGCTGGTGCGATTTGCGCCAGCCTGTATTTTTGTTTTATTCCCATGAAATGTTCTTTCAGCAAAGACAAAAACTGAATTATGTTTTCAATCTGCCTTTCCTGTTCGCTCACTGATATGGATGATTGTATCCCAGTTTTCTGCACTTCTCACAAAGATATAGTCTTACTTTCTCCATTTTGTTTTGTAAAAAGTACAAGAACCCTCTTGACAACCCCTATTTCGATGCGGTAAAACTATATTGAAAAGCTTGATAACGATTTCACTTCATTTCACTTTCCAATGAGAAAGTTGTTTGTCACACGCAACACTATACTTGGAACAAAGGAGAGAGCAATATGACGATCGCCATTCTTGCACACGATTCCCGCAAAGAGCTTGCACTGCAGTTCTGCACTGCTTACAGCGCCATTTTGTCCAAAAACACAGTCATTGCTACCGGCACCACCGGACGGATGCTGGCGCAGACTACCGGCCTGCCCGTGCACTGTTATCTCTCCGGGCGCTTGGGCGGTGTGCAGCAGATCACTTCCCGCATTGCGTGCGACGAAGTGGATCTGGTGTTGTTCTTCCGTGACCCGCTGAAAGCGGATGCCGCCAGCATCACCGAGCAGAATCTGCTCCGCCTGTGCGATATGCACAGCGTACCCATTGCCACCAACATTGCCACCGCCGAGGTCTTGCTGCGCGGTATGGATCAGGGCGACCTGGACTACCGCGAGGGGATGCATCCCGCTCTTGTGGAGCCCATGCCCACCGTGCAGCGCCACGCCGTGTGATGAATCGTGTATAGAGTATCGGGAAAGAGACAGCGCCGCAGGAAACTTCCTGCGGCGCTGTTGTTTTTTGTTTTGCTTTTATTTCAGTAAAGCCTGCAGCTTTTCCAGCCGGCGGACGGCTTCGTCCAGCACATCGGTGCCGCGGGCAAAGTGCATCCGGATCAGGTGGTTCACCGGCTCCCGGAAGAAGCTGGAGCCAGGCACAGCGGCCACGCCCACTTCCCGGATCATCCACTCACAGAACTGCAGGTCGGTCCAGCCCTTGAACTGGGGCAGCGCCAGAAAATCGGAAATATCGATCATCACAAAATAGGTGCCCTGCGGAACATTGTGCTTCAGCCCCACACGGTCCAGTCCGGCCAGAAAATGATCGCGTTTTTCGGTGTAAAGGGCCTGCAGCTCTTCGTAATAGCTGGCGGGCATCTCCAAACCGGCCACAGCGGCCTCCTGCAGGGGTGCAGCCGCACCCACAGTGAGGAAGTCGTGCACCTTGCGCGCGCCCTCAATGACCTCTGCGGGTCCGATCAGATAGCCCAGACGCCAGCCCGTGATGGAGTAAGTCTTGGAGAGCGAGTTGCAGGTGATGGTGTGCTCAAACATGCCGGGCAGGCTTGCCATGCAGATATGCTCTGCCGGCGCATAAATGATATGCTCGTACACCTCATCTGTCACCACAAAGGCATCGTACTGGATGGCCAGCTTTGCAATGGCTTCCAGCTCGTCGCGGCGGAACACCTTGCCGCAGGGATTGGAGGGGTTGCACAGGATCAGCGCCTTGGCACCCTCGGCAAAGCCCTTTTCGATCAGGCTGATGTCAAACTCATAGGTGGGCGGCACCAGCGGGATATAGATGGGTTCCGCGCCCGAAAGAATGGCATCGGCACCGTAGTTCTCGTAGAACGGTGAGAAGATCATCACCTTGTCGCCGGGGTTGCAGATGGTCATCATGGCGGCCATCATGGCCTCAGTGCCGCCGCAGGTCACGCAGATCTCGGTGTTGGGGTCTACTTCGTGGTGCAGGGCAGGGCTGGTCTTTTTTGCCAGCGCCTCGCGGAAGTTTTGCGCGCCAAAGGTCACAGCGTACTGGTGCGGGCCTTTGTAAGCCGTTTCGGCCAGAGCGTCCAGCAACTGCTTCGGCGGGTCAAAATCCGGGAAACCCTGCGAAAGGTTGATGGAGTCGTACTGATTGTTGATGCGGGTCATGCGGCGGATGACAGAATCCGTGAAGGTACCCACACGGTCACTTAAAACAGGCATGCGCTCTCCCCTTTTCAGCCCTTAAAATAAGCCTTCTGGATGGCCAGCAGCACGCCCGCACGGCTGGCAGCAAAGTTCAGACCGCCCTGCAGGTAGCAGGTGTACGGCTCACGCAGCGGGCCGTCGCATGAAAGCTCGATGGTGCTGCCCTGTGTAAAGCTGCCGCTTGCCATGACCACCTCATCAGTATAGCCCGGCTCCGGAGAAGGTTCCGGGGCGGCATAGCTGTCCACGGGACTTGCAGCCTGAATGCCCTGACAGAAGCCGATGAGCGCATCCGCAGTGCCTGCATCAAAGCAGGTGACGATGTCGTTGTGGTCGTCGCAGTAGCGCGGCACTGGATTCTTGCCCAGCAGCTCCAGCATACACTGGGCGTAAATGGCGGTCTTGATGGCCTCGCACACCACGCCGGGCGCATAGTAGAAGCCCAGATACATATCACGGGGCGTTTCCAGCGTGCAGCCCAGATCCTTGCCGAGACCGGGCGCATTCAGGCGGTAAGCGCACAGCTCCACAAGGTCTTTGCGGCCCGCAATGTAGCCGCCGGTGGGAGCGATGCCGCCGCCGGGGTTCTTGATCAGGCTGCCCACCACAAGGTCTGCGCCCATCTGACAGGGTTCCTGCGTCTGGGTGAACTCGCCGTAGCAGTTATCCACAAAAATAATGATGTCCGGGTTTGCGGCGCGGGCGGTATCCGCAATTTTTCGGATCGTTTCCAGATCAAAGGCATTGCGCTGCAGATAGCCGCGGCTGCGCTGGATGTGGCACACCTTTGCACCGGGGGCCTTTTGGGCGATCAGGTCATAATCCGGGGTGAAGTCGGCTTTCAGCGGAGCTTCATCGTACCGGATGCCGTAATCCATCAGAGTGCCGGTGCCCCTGCCCTTGCCGTCCAGACCGATCACACCTTCCAGCGTATCGTAGGGACGGCCGGTGGCAGCCAGCAGGGTGTCCCCTGCCCGCAGCAGGCCGAACAGCGCCACAGCCAGCGTGTGGGTGCCGCTCTGGAACTGGCTGCGCACGAGGGCGTCCTCTGCGCCCATCACCTCGGCAAAGATCTGCTCCAGCTTTGCGCGGCCGGTATCCCACAGGCCGTAGCCGGTGGTGCCCAGCATATCGGTGGAGGACATCTGGGTATCCGCAAAGGCTTTCAGCATTTTGAGCTGGTTAAAATCGCGGATCTCCTCCATATGGCGGAAGTAGGGCTGGCACAGCTCCATAGCTTTTTCGTCCAGCGCCAGAACTTCAGGTTTGTAATTGAAAAAGTGGTTCAGCATTGACATTATAACGGTTCCTTAATTTTATAGATTTTATAGAGCGCAGGCTTTCTGTCGGAATGACTCCTTCAGCCGCACTTCGTGCGCCAGCTCCCTCAGGGAGGGAGCTCCTGACGAAACCAGAACGTTTCACTTATGCAGAAAGCTTTTCCGTCCTGCCAAAGGCTCCCTCATTGAGGGAGCTGGCAAAACCGTCAGGTTTTGACTGAAGGAGTTTGTCCATATCTTGCATATTCCCCCAGCTTTTCAAAGCCAAGCCGGGTATAAAAGTGCACCCGCTCCGGGCTGCAGAGAAACACCGGGTGCTCCCCCTTGGCGGCAAGCTCGTTCGCCATCTGCACAATGAGCCGCCCGCCGATGCCCTTGCCCCGCAAAGGCTGGGCTGTCTGCCCGCAGGCCATGTAGGCCTGCCTGTTCGCAAGGGCATAGGCCCCTACCGTGCAGATCGTTTCACTTCCCTGCCGCAGCGCCCACACAAGAGCTTTGCCGCGGGTGCGCTTTGTGCAAAGCTCGGAGTAAAAGTCCTCCTGCTTTGCCGTATCCGCCGGGTAGAGCGCCCGTGCCACATCCATGGCAGAGGGTTCTCTGTCAAGGGTCAGTCCGGCCCAGAGCGTCTCGTCTGCAGCGGGCAGCGGCAGAGCCTTGCCGGGTGCAAGGCCGAATACAGTCAGCGTTTCAGCTTTGCACCACCCGGCAGGCGGTGGGCATTCGTTTTCGTCTAAAATGATGCTCTCACACCCGCAGAAAGCCAGAAAGCTGGCCAGCTCTTCCGGGTTTGCGTGCCCTGCTGCCCATGCGGTACTGCCGCTGAGTTCCAGCGCCAGTGTAGGTCCTGCGTAGAATCGCCACGGCTGGCTTTTGCTAAAAAGGGCAAGATCCAGCGGCAGGGTCGCCCCCAGCACCCATTTCCCCCGGCAGGCATTTAAAAAGCGGGCGCGGTGGGCTTTTGTGCTGACCTGCGCGATCACTTCAGCTCGTTGACGATCTTCTTGAACTCGCGGCCGCGCACCTCAAAGTTGGGGTACAGGTCAAACGATGCGCTGGCCGGGGACAGGATGATGATGTCACCGGGCTTTGCGCAGGCACGGGCCAGCTCCACAGCGTGCTGCATGTTGTCGGCATGCTGGATGGGCAGCTCTGCTTCGTTGAAGTTCGGGTCCTCGCGCACAGCCTTTTCGATGCGGGGGCCGGTGGCACCCATCAGCACAAGGTTCTTCACGTGGGCCACCACTTCCGGTGCCAGCGGCTCATAGGGAATGTGCTTGTCGTAGCCGCCAGCGATCAGAATGACCTTCTGGTTAAAGCTGCGCAGACCGGCAATGGTGCGCGTCGGGCTGGTGCCGATGGAGTCGTTGTAGTACAGCACGCCGTCCAGCGTGCGCACCGGCTCAATGCGGTGCTCCACACCGGTAAAGGTGCTGCCCACCTTCTGGATGGCTTCCACGGGCACCTCGCCCCACACGGCAGCAGCAGCAGCCAGCAGGTTTTCAATGTTGTGCAGGCCACGCAGCTTCACGTCCTTCTGGGCCAGGAAGGGGGTCACAACGCCATCCTCGGCCATGCAGAGCATGTTGTCCTCTTTGCGCAGGAAGGCACCGTTGTCGGTATCGTGCAGGCGGGTGAACCACACCTGCTTGCCCTTGCAGTCGGACTGCATGGAACGGCTGATCTCATTCTCATAGCCCAGCACAGCGCGGCAGGGCTGCTTCTGGTACAGCAGGATGTTGCGCTTGGCATCAATGTACTCCTGCATGTCCTTGTGGTGGTCCAGATGATTGGGGGTGACATTGGTCACCACGGCAATGTTGGGGCTGGAATGCATGCTGATGAGCTGGAAGCTGGAAAGCTCCACCACAGCCACATCCTCGGGAGCCACCTCGGGCAGCATGGGCAACAGAGCTGCGCCGATGTTGCCGCCCAGATGCACCTTGCGGCCTGCGGCCTCGTAGAACTTGGAGATCAGGGTGGTGGTGGTGGTCTTGCCGTCGGAGCCGGTCACGGCTACGATCTCGCAGGGGCAGAAGTCGAAGAACAACTCCACCTCACTGGTGACCATGGTGCCTGCGGCCATGGCATCCTGCAGGGGCTTTTCAAAGTAGCCCACAAAGCCCGGGGTGCGCATGATGATATCCTGACCCTTGAAGCCATCCAGATAGTTTTCGCCCAGACTCAGGTCGATGCCCAGCTCCTTGATGGTTGCAGCGTAATCGCCAAAGTCCTCCACGCTCTTTTTCTGGTCGCACAGGGTCACATGGGCACCCAGCTCCACAAACTCCTTGATCAGGGTCTTGTGGCTGACACCGGCACCAATGAAGGCCACTTTTTTGCCTTTGATGAGTTCAATCAGTTTCTGCTGATCCTTCTGCATAAAAACAGTTCCTCCTCCATAATATCGTATTCAGAACGCACCTCAAAACGGGTGCAGAGATGTTTCGCTGTACCATTATAGTCCATTTAGCCGCAATTGGCAACGGAAAAACGCCCTTTTTGCCCCAAAAAGTAAGGTAAATTCACAATTCTGCAATTGTATTTTGCCGCTGTTTCTGCTACACTTGTCGAAGTAGAGTGCTTTTTGTATACAAGAAGCCTTTTTTCGCAAATACCATAGAATGAGGTCATCCCCTTGAAACAGTTCTTCCGTATTACCGCAGCAGTGCTTGCTGCTGCGTTCCTGCTTGCGCTCACCGGCTGCGGCAGCAGTTCCAGTGCGCCAAGCTTTACATGGTTCGTGGATACCATTCCCGCAAACCTTGACCCGCAGGTGGCTTCTGCTGCCCCGGACGTGATCGCCTGCGAGAACCTTTACAGCGGGCTTGTCCGCAAAAAAGCGGATGGCGAGATCGTGCCCGATCTGTCCGAGAGCTGGACGATCTCCTCCGATGGCAAGACCTACACCTTCCAGATCAAGGACGGCCTGACCTACAAGGCCGTCAAGGGCGCTTCCACGGATCACACCATCACTGCCGAGGATTTTGTGTTTGCATTTCGGCGCATATTCCAGCCGCAGACAAATTCCCCTTATGCCGTGGAGTTTGCCGCCCTTGAGAACAGTGCTGCCGTGCTGGCTGGAACAGCCGATGCCAGCACGCTGGGCGTTTCGGCCGCCGGCCCGCTGACGCTGGTGTTCCGCCTGAGTGAAAAGGACGACAACTTCCTTGCCAAGCTCACCCTACCCGGTGCCATGCCCTGCGATGAAGCATTTTTTGAGAGCACCCGCGGCACCTACGGTCTGACCGCCAAGACCACCCTTTCCAGCGGCAGCTTCTATCTTTACAACTGGACGGCCAGCGGCCTGTTCCTGCGCCGGGATGTCTCTTCCCCCATGATCGGCAGCCTGCGTCTGGTGCAGAACACCGGCAGCACCGGCAAGAGCGCCGCCCAGCTCATTGCAGACGAAAAATGCTCCGCCGCGCTGGACGACACCGGCGAGGATACCTCGCTGCAGTCGGTGGATTACTCCGACACCACCTGGGCACTGCTGTTCAACAGCGCCGAAGATTCTGTGTTTGCCGATCAGGAACTGCGGCAGGCGCTTGCCGGCATCGCCCGGGAGAATGTGGATGTGCCCTCTTCCGGTCTGTACACCGCTGCCGAGGGTCTTGTGCCCACCGGCCTTTCCGTGGACGGCATCGATTACCGCAAGTCTGCCAGGAACCCGCTGCCCACCATCACCGGCCCCCGTACATTGTACCTGAATGCACGGCAGGGCATGGCCAGCTCGGATTTTTCCGGCGTGACCATCCTGCTGCCGAAGGAAGCCGGCCTGACCGAACTGGCCGAGCAGATCAACGGCGCATGGCAGAAGGACTGCTCCCTTTTCTTCTCGGTGGAAGAGGTTCCGCAGGAGGAGTTCGACAAACGCCTTGCAGCGGGCAGCTACACCATTGCGCTGGCTCCTATCCGCGCCGAAGGCGGCAGCGTATACCAGATGCTGCAGCAGTTCACGGCCGAGGGCGGCGGCCTGACCGGCTGGTCCGACCCCATCTACTCTCAGCGTCTGGCCGAGAGTGCCCAGCAGACCGGCAGCGCCCGCTGTGCCCTGCTGGCCGATTGTGAGCGCCAGCTGCTGGAAGGCTGCGCCGTGGTGCCGCTGCTGGGCCAGAACAGGCGTCTGCTGGTGGCGGACGGCATCACCGGCCTTGTGTTCGACCCCTTCACGCCGGTGCTGGACCTGACCGATGCCCAGAAAAACTGACATTCTCCGGCCCTTGACAATCCCGTCCCTCTTTGCTACAATAAATGAGCAACTTGCAGGGTTAGCTCATCCGGTAGAGCGGCTGCTTCCCAAGCAGCAGGCGGCGGGTTCGGGTCCCGTACCCTGCTCCAAAAACAAACGGCAAACCGTGGAATATCGGTTTGCCGTTTTTGCTTACAGCCGCTCCCTGCAAAATACGAAAGGACTCTGCCATGATCTTTGTTCCCCTGCTGCATTACTTCAAATGCAAAAATTCCTACAGCGGCAACGAATACGGCCTGCGATACCGGATGATCCCCGGCAAGCGCACCGTGCCGGACCCGGACGGCGGCGAGGGTGCCGCAAAGGAGGAAAGCATCCTCACCGTGGACTACTGGCCGGACCCCTGGACCATTGAAAAGACCGACCCTGCCCTGCGGGTGCAGAAGGTGTTTCCGCTCACCGACGAGGGCCGGGAGGCCACAGCCGCTTTTTTGCAGGACGCGTTCAATGCCGATCCTGACCGCTGGAAAAACTGTCCCAGCATGATGGACAGCGACCCGTGGGAGCCGCCTGCTGCCGAAGCCGAGCCGGACAAGCCGAAGGAATAAAACATGATCTATCGTTTAAAAGAACTCAAGGGCGATACCATTGCAGTGCCGCAGCTGGTGTTTTCCAAACTGGGCATCGCCGAAGAATACAATGTGCGCGTGGCTCTGTATGTGCTGGCGACCGGCATCACCGACCCGGACAAGATCTGTGCCGACCTCAAGCTGCGCAGCCGCATCAGCGCCGAGAGCGCCCTCTCCTTCTGGGCGGGCGCTGGCCTGCTGGAGCGGTACGAAGAGAACGCCGCACCGGGCGAGGAACCCAGCGCCCCCGCACCCATGACCTGGGCCGAGATCGCTGCGGCCAGCCGCACCGACCCCATGATCTCCAGCCTGATCGACTGCGCACAGACCGGCTTTGCCCGTCCGCTGACCCACAGGGAGATGGAAAAGCTGGTCAACCTTTATATGCAGGAGGGCTTTGCGCCGGAGACCGTGATGCTGTGCACCGCCTACGTTGCCAGCACCGGCCGCAGCACCATGGCCGCCGTAGTGCATGAGCTGAAGGTGTGGCGCACCGAGGGCGTGGAGACCGGTGAGCAGGCCGATGCCCACCTCAAACTGCTGGCACTGCGCCAGAGCCGCGAGCAGTATGTCAGCGGCCTTCTGAACATCCCGGAAAGCGAGCTGACCCTTGGCGGGCGCAAGGCCATTGCACGCTGGTACGAGGTTTACGGCTACGACGATGCCATGGTGCAGGAAGCTGCCGTGCAGGCCGGGGCCAAGCGCGACCTGTGGTACTGGAACAGTATCCTCAAAACATGGAACGCCAAGGGCCTGCGCACCGTGCACGATGTGCGCAGCCCGGTGGCTGCTGCAGGCGCAAGCCGGAACCTCCGGGTAGACCGTGAAGCCCCCAGCGGCAACGATTTCCTCAAGAACGCTGCCCGCCGCCGTCCGTTGAAAAAGAAGCCGGAATAAGGAGGAGCCATGCGTACCAAAAACGAACTGTATCAGGAAGCCATGCGCACCGTGGCCGCCCGGCGGCAGGTGGCCAGAGCCAGAGCCGAGGATGCCCGCGCCGAAGCCGAAGCCGCCATTCCCGCCCTGCGCCATGCAGAAGAAGAGGTGCGGGTGCGGGGCATCCGCTGCGCACTGGCCGGTGCTGCGGGCAAGGACCGCACCGAAGCTGCCGCCGCCCTTGCCGATGCAAAGCAGAAGCTGACCGCCCTGCTGGCACAAAGCGGACGGCCCGCTGATGCACTGGAGCCGCGCTTTGTCTGCCCCAAATGTCAGGACACCGGCAGCGTGAATGGCCGCACCTGTGAGTGCGTGCACAAGGTGATGCAGCAGCTGCGCCGCAAGGAGATCGAGGCGCTGTCCAGCCTGTCCATTGCAAGCTTTGACACCATGGAGCTGCGCTATTACCCGAACCGTGCCGATGAAAAGGTGGGCGGTGCCATCCGCCCTTACATGGCCGATATGCTGGCAGACCTGCGCAGCTACGCGGAAGAGTTTGACCACCACAGCGAGAGCCTGATGCTGTTTGGCAATGCGGGCCTTGGCAAGACCCATGCGGCCCTTGCCATTGCGGGCATCGTGCTGGAAAAGGGCTACGATGTGATCTATGTTTCCAGCCCGGACTTTTTCTCCAAGCTGGAAGGGCTGCACTTTGGTGCAGACCCGGCAGGCGAGGAGGAAACGCTGATGCAGACCGCTGCCGGGGCCGACCTGCTCATTCTGGATGATCTTGGCTCGGAATTCAACTCCGCCTTCCTCATCAGCAGCCTGTACAGTCTGCTCAACAACCGGCTGGGTGCAAAGCTGCCCACCATCGTCACCACCAACATCACTGACGGTGCTCTGCTGGAAAAGCTGTATACCGAAAAAATTTCCAGCCGCCTTTCTGCCTTTGTCCCCTGCCTTTTTGCAGGCGATGACATTCGCACACAGAAAGCAGCTGAATAAAACAAGCGGCAATGCAAATGCATTGCCGCTTGTTTTATTTAAAACTCTAATACAGGACTCATTTCGTTGCGGCGCTGTGCCTGCACGATGCAGTCCTTCTCCGGCACAACGCCCGCCGCGCCCAGCGTGTTGAACACGGTCTGCAGGGCAAGCGCAGGCGTGTTGTTCTCCTGCGAAAGATGGCACAGCGCAAACTTTTTGCACCCTTCCTGAATGAGTTCCAGCAGCTTTGCCGAGCATTCGTCGTTGGAAAGGTGGCCCCGGGTGCTTTCAATGCGTGCCCGTAAGTAATAGGGGTACGGCCCGCTGCGCAGCATGTGCAGGTCGTAGTTGCTCTCCAGTGCCACAAGGTCGCAGCCGGAAAGCGCCTCGTGCACCGGCGGCGTGAGCACGCCAAGGTCGGTTGCAATGGTCATGGTCTTGCCGTCCGGGGTGTGGATGCGGTAGCCCACACAGGGCACATCGTGGCTGGTGGGAAAGCTCTGCACGCCAAACGCGCCCACGTCCTCTTCCCTGCCTTCCAGCTCGTGCAGCTCACAGCTGGCCGGTACGATGCCGTTGCTGTCCAGAAAATCCAGCGTTGCCGCTGCACCGTACACCGGCAGCGTGTTCTTTTTGAGGAAGGTGGAAAGCCCCTTCACATGGTCGCTGTGCTCGTGGGTGACAAGGATGCCGTCGCAGTCACTGGCGGCAAGGCCCAGCGCCTTGAGCGCCGCCGAGGTAGTGCGCACGCCCTTGCCCATATCCACAATGAGATACCGCTGCCCGCAGCGCACCACACTGCTGTTGCCGGAGGAACCCGAATATAACGAGATGAATTCTGCCATGAAAAACCTCTGATACACTCAAAAACAGCCCGCCGCATATGCAGCAGGCTGTTTGCTTTTTATAAGTTACAGTGCCTGATCCAGTGCAGCGGGCATACGCTCCACCTTGCTGATGTCTGCACCCAGACCGCGCAGCTTTTCCACGATATTCTCGTAGCCGCGCTCGATGTGGCCGATTTCCTCGATCTCACTGGTGCCGTCTGCCATCAGCGCAGCCACCACCATGGCAGCGCCTGCACGCAGATCCAGTGCGCGCAGCGGTGCAGGGGTGAGCTTATCCACGCCCTCAAACACAGCCACCTGACCGTCCACCTGCACGTTGGCACCCATCTTGCGCAGCTCGTCCACATAGCGGAAGCGGTTGTCCCACACGCTCTCGGTCACGGTGCTGGTGCCCTTGGCCACGCTCAGCAGCACGCCCATCAGGGGCTGCATGTCGGTGGGAAAGCCGGGATGCGGCATCGTGTTGATCTTCAGCGGCAGAATATCGCCGGTGCGGCGCACACGCACAGCATCGTCAAATTCTTCCACCTCCACGCCTGCACGGCGCAGCTTTTCGGTAATGGGTTCCAGATGCTTGGGGGTGACGTTCTTCACCAGAACATCGCCGCCGGTGGCAGCAGCAGCCACCATGTAGCTGCCAGCCTCGATCTGATCCGGGATGATGCTGTAGGTGCAGCCGTGCATCTTTTCCACACCGCGCACCTTGATCACATCGGTGCCTGCGCCGCGGATGTTCGCACCGCACATATTCAGGAAGTTTGCCAGATCCACCACGTGGGGTTCCTTGGCACAGTTTTCCAGAATGGTCTGGCCCTTGGCCATTACAGCGGAGAGCATACCGTTCATGGTAGCGCCCACGCTGACCTTATCAAAGAAGATGTGTGCACCGTTCATCTCCTTGGCGCGCACGGTGATCATGCCGTAGTCCACGCTGTCCTCTGCGCCCAGAGCACTGAACACCTTCAGGTGCTGGTCAATGGGGCGGGGGCCGAGGTTGCAGCCGCCGGGCATGGCCACCTGAGCCTTGCCAAAACGGGACAGCAGTGCGCCCAGAAAGTAGTAGCTGGCGCGCATCTGGCGGGACAGGTCGTCCGGGACGTTGGTGCCGGTCAGATGGGTGGTGTCGATCTCGTAGGTGTTGCGGTTGATCATTTTGATCTGTGCGCCCAGAACGCTGAGGATCTTCAGGCTCACCGCCACATCACTGATATCCGGCAGATTCTCGATCACACAGACATCCGCAGCCAGAATGGTTGCAGGCAGGACGCCCACCGCCGCATTTTTGGCACCCGAAATGGTAACTTCGCCGTGCAGGGGCTTGCCGCCCGTAATAACAAATTTCTCCAATTTTATGATCTCCTTGTCGGAGGCCCGCAGCCGCAGGCCTGTTAAGGTTCCTGAAAGCATTTTCCATAAAAGCTGCCTGATGTGCATGAGCCATAAGGCCGTACACGTACAGCTATCTTATTATACACAACTTTCACAAAAAAGCAAAGCCCCGTTTGGTGTTGTTTTATTATTTTCTGTTTTGCCCATTTTCGCGCAGGATATTCCAAAATTTTGATTTCTTTTTCAGGTATTTTACAAAAACCAGATACATTGCTGTTGCGCTTTCTTTACCAGATGTGGTCTTCGCACCGAGTCTCAGTGATCCAGCCCAGCTGGTAGGCAGCCACCAGCTGCTTGAGGTCGTGCACACGCTCCCGCAGCACCTCGCCCTCGTCGGTGTCCTCCACGAGAATGCGATGATTTTCGGTCTCCAGAATGTTTTTCTGGGAAATGATATCCAGATTATCCTTCACCGCTTTCTCAGCACTTTCAAAGGGCTGATGGGTGCGCAGGGACATGGTGCGGCTGGAATACACCAGCGTGTAGCCCGCAATGCCGGTCTTTTCGTGGTAGGCACGGCAGAAACCGCCGTCGATCACCACCAGCCGTCCGCCGCCCTTGATGGGGCTTTCGCCGTTCTTTTCCCGCACCGGCACGTGGCCGTTGACGATGTGACTGGCACCGGGCAGGCCAAACTCGGCCAGAATGCGGCGGCAGACGGCCTCATCGTTATACCATGTATAATAGGGGTCCTTCACCTCGGTGTGGGTGGAAGCGTCCTCTACATAGAGCCGCTCAAATGTGGTCATGGCACTGCGGCCAAACAGCGGCGAAAGCTTGCCGCACCATAGATACCACAAAAAATCCTGTCCGCTCTGGCGGGCAGCGCTGCCTTCCGGTGCATAGTAGCCCCGGCGGGCGCGGGCATCGCAGTAGTCCATCAGTGCGCGGCCGGAGTAGTAGCGGCCCTCAAAGCGCTCCATGGCAAAGGTGCCGCGGCTGGTCATGGGCACAGCCCCATGGTAGAGCAGGTTGCCGTTCTCAATGTGGTACACGCTGCCCTTTGCATAGAGAAATTCAACATGCTGCTGCAGTTTTTCGCTCTGGCGGAAGGACTGCACCAGCTTGCGCAGCACCAGCTGTTCATCCGGGTGCAGTGCGGCCGGGTCGGCGGGGTCCACCGTGGGGAACGAGGTATCCCGCAGCGGATACTCCTTTTCGCCGATCTTTACCGTGTGCTTTTCCCAGTCGATGCGGCGCAGATAATCTCGCTCCTGCATCTGGAAGTCCGGGTTGCGGTCGATGACATGGCACTCCAGCTTGAACATCAGAATGCTGATGGCCTTGTGCATCACGGCACAGCGGTGCAGCATTCCCCTGGTGTAGGGGCCGCGGGCCGCATCGGTATGAGGCATCCAGATGGAAAGATCATCATTGCCGTAGAACTGCTCGGCCATGCGCTGCAGATGGCGCAGGTTGATGCCGTAGCAGTCCTCCAGCATTCCGTGGTTATGATAAGCCAGCGTGGTCTTGAGCACCGTGCAGATGCAGATGGGGCTGCCCGCAGCGGCACCCATCCATACTACATCGTGGTTGCCCCACTGGATATCCACATTGTGGTGGCGCATGAGCAGATCGAGGATGATATCCGGGCGTGGGCCGCGGTCGAACAGGTCGCCCACGATGTGCAGCTTGTCCACTGCCAGATGCTTGATCAGCTCACACAGCCGCACGATAAAGCGGTCGGCGCGGCCATTTTCAATGATGCTGCCCACGATCTGGCCATAGTACAGATCCTTGTCGTGATCCTCAAAATGGGCGTGGAGCAACTCGTCCAGAATGTAGCCGCAGCTGGCAGGCAGGCATCTGCGCACATGGTCGCGGGTATGCTTGGAGGACACCAGACGGCAGATATCAATGAGTCTCAGCAGCGTTTCGGTGTACCACTGATCCAGCGCTTCCTCGCTGGTACAGCGTGCCTTGAGCTGGGGCAGCTTTTCGTTGGGGTAATAGATCAGCGTTGCCAGCTCGGCGCGGGTATGCTTCGGCACGGTATCGCCCAGCACCTGATCCACTTTTTCGCGAATGACACCGGAAGCGGAATTCAGAATATGCACAAAAGCTTCATTCTCGCCGTGCAGGTCGCTCATGAAGTGCTCGGTACCCTTGGGCAGCTTGAGCAGTGCCTGCGTGCTGATGATCTCGCTGGCTGCCGCCGCCTGCGAAGGATAATCCCGCGAGAGCAGGGTCAGGTACTTGAGATTATCGCGGATCTCATCGGTTTCGGTGCGCATGGTCTCCTCCATCGCAACGTTCTCTCCGCCGCAGTCCGCCACACGGACCTTGCAAAGATGTTGCTTTCCATATGTATTATTTTTTCCTTATCTTATAGTATAGCACGTCCGGGGTGAAAAGTGGTATACTAGGGCTGACAAACTTTCAGCAAAGGACTTTGGATATTATGCCGAAAAGCGATTTCGTCTCCGTTCCCTCTTCCTGCACCCTCTGCCCGCGCCGGTGCGGGGCCGACCGTGCTGCCGGACGCACCGGTTTCTGCGGCGCGGGCGGCACCTTAAAAGCAGCCCGCGCTGCCCTGCACTACTGGGAGGAGCCATGCATCAGCGGCACAAAGGGCAGCGGCACGGTGTTCTTTTCCGGCTGCACCCTCAAATGCTGCTTCTGCCAGAACTATCCCATCAGCGCCGAGGGCCTTGGCAAGGAGATCAGCGTGGAACATCTGGCAGAGATTTTCCTGAATCTGCAGGAGCAGGGTGCCAACAACATCAATCTGGTCACACCCGGCCAGTGGCGGCCCTGGATCATTGCCGCGCTGGATATTGCCCGGGCTAAGGGCCTGCATCTGCCCATCGTATGCAACACCGGCGGCTACGAAACGGTGGAAAGCGTGGAAGCATGGCGCGGATACATCGACATCTGGCTGGCCGACCTGAAATACGTCTCCTCCGCCCTCTCGGCAGAGCTTTCCTCTGCACCGGACTATTTTGCGCAGGCAAAGCCCGCCATTGAAGCCATGATGGCACAGGCCGGGCACCCGGTGTTCAATGCAGAGGGCATCCTGCAAAAGGGGGTCATTCTGCGGCACCTTGCCCTGCCCGGCCATGTTGACGACAGCTTTGCGGTGCTTGACCAGATGGCCGCGTGGAACGATGCAGACCCCGAGTGCTTCATCCCCAGCGTCATGAGCCAGTACACACCGTTTTACAAAGCCGCAGAGCACGGCATCGGACGGCGCATTACCACCTATGAATACCGCCGGGTGGTCAACTATGCCATGGACAAGGGACTGGCGCAGGGCTACATGCAGCAGAAGAGCAGCGCAAAGGAAGAGTATACGCCTTCTTTCGATTTGACAGGGGTATGAATTCGTCAAATCTCCCAAAAAAGGCTGATTATTTTCTCTTGCATCCCCGCGGAAGTGCTTGCAATCCTATCCGGGCCGGATTATAATGGATACAACGATGTGTTAACAGAACTCTGATGAGCTGTAAATATCAGGAGGAGCGTTATGGAACATTTCAACCCGATCCTTGGCAACGATACCACCGGCCAGAAATTCATCACCTGCGGTGAGATCATGCTGCGCCTGACCCCGCCGAACTACGAGAAGATCCGTATGGCATCCGGCTTTGAGGCCAGCTACGGCGGCAGCGAGGCCAATATTGCACTGGCACTGGCGAACCTTGGTGTGGACAGCACCTTCTTCAGCGTGGTGCCCAACAACAGTCTGGGCAAGAGCGCCGTGCGCTGGCTGCGTTCCAACGACGTGCACTGCACCCCTATGATCCTGACCGAGCCGAACGAGACTCCTTCCAACCGTCTTGGTACTTATTATCTGGAGACCGGCTACGGCATCCGTCCGTCCAAGGTCATCTATGACCGCAAGCACAGTGCCATTACTGAGTACGATTTCTCGCAGGTGGATCTGGATGCTTTGCTGGACGGCTACGACTGGCTGCACCTGAGCGGCATCACCCCGGCACTGGCACCCAACTGCCGCACCCTCATTCTGGATATGCTCAAGGTCGCCAAAAACAAGGGCCTGACCGTCAGCTTCGACGGCAATTTCCGCTCTACCCTGTGGAGCTGGGAAGAAGCCCGCGATTTCTGCACCGAGTGCCTGCCCTATGTGGATGTGCTGCTTGGCATTGAGCCGTACCACCTGTGGAAGGATGAGAACGACCACTCCAAGGGCGACTGGAAGGACGGCGTGCCTCTGCAGCCCAGCTATGAGCAGCAGGACGAGATTTTCCAGCACTTCATCGAGCGGTATCCCAATCTCAAGTGCATTGCCCGCCATGTGCGTTATGCGCACAGCGGCAGCGAGAACAGCCTGAAGGCCTTCATGTGGTACGATGGCCACACCTTCGAGAGCAAGCTGTTCACCTTTAATATCCTTGACCGCGTGGGCGGCGGCGATGCCTTTGCCAGCGGCCTGATCTACGCCATGCTGCACAACTACAGAGCCATGGATATGATCAACTTTGCGGTGGCAAGCAGTGCCATCAAGCACACCATCCACGGTGATGCCAACATCACCGATGATGTGAGCACTATCCGCAACCTGATGAACATGAACTACGATATTAAGCGGTAAGTTTTATCGCCGTACAGAGAACGCCCGCCGGGTCTCCCCGGCGGGCGTTGCTTTTTCTATCAGATATACCGCCCGGTGATGCTCTCCGGGTTCTGTCTTACCTGTTCCGGCGTACCTGCCGCCACGATGCGTCCGCCGGCATCGCCGCCGCCCGGCCCCATATCCACAAGGTAATCCGCATTGCGGATCACATCCAGATCATGCTCAATGACCACCACGGTGGCACCGTTCCCGATCAGCTTCTGGAACACGCCCAGCAGGGTCTGTACATCCAGCGGATGCAGGCCGATGGTGGGTTCATCGAACACGAACACACTGTCTGCCTGCCCCTTGCCCATCTCGCTGGCAAGCTTCAGCCGCTGGGCTTCGCCGCCGGAAAGGCTGGGTGTCTCCTCGCCAAGGGTCAGGTAGCCAAGGCCCAATTCTTTCAGTACCTGCAGGCGCTGGCGCACAAGCTTGCAGTCCGCACAGGCTTCCAATGCAGTGGACACATCCATGTCCATCAGGTCGGCCATGGAGGCTGGTTCGCCGTTCGCCGTGGGCAGCTTCACTGCCGCCGCTTCCCGGCTGTAACGCGAACCGCCGCAGTCCGGGCAGGGCACTTCTACGTCCGGCAAAAACTGCACATCCAAACTGATGACGCCGGTGCCGTCACAGGTGGGGCACCGCAGCTTACCGGTGTTGTAGGAGAAATCGCCCGCCTTATAGCCGTGGTCTTTGGCATCCTGCGTTTTAGCAAACAGCTTGCGCAGCTCATCGTGCACATTGGCATAGGTGGCCACGGTGGAGCGCACATTGATGCCGATGGGCGTTGCATCGATCAGCTTCACCTGCGCGATTTCCTCGGCCTCCACGCTTTTCACATGCGCTGGCAGGGCTGTGCCATTCACCTTTGCCTGCAAGGCCGGGACCAGGCTTTCCAAAATCAGGGTGGTCTTGCCGCTGCCGGACACACCCGTAACCACGGTCAGCCGCCCCTTGGGCAGTTCCAGTTCCAGCGGCTTCACAGTATGGATGGCCGAGGTTTCCAGATGGATGCTGCCCTGTGCAAACAGTTCATTTTCCGGCACATGAGGCCGGGCGTTCACCCCCGCCCTGCCTGCAAGAAACGGGCCGATCTGAGAAGCCGCGTTCTGTTCAATTTCCGGAATACTGCCCTGCGCGATCACATGTCCACCCTTTGCACCGGCTTCCGGCCCCATCTCGATCAGCCAGTCAGCTTCCTTTAAAATTTGGGTATCGTGATCCACCAGCACCACCGAGTTGCCGTCGGCCACAAGGTCGTGCATCACATCGGTCAGGCCTTCAATGTTAGAAGGATGCAGGCCGATGGACGGCTCGTCCAGCACATAGAGCACACCGGTGGTACGGTTGCGCACCGCACGGGCCAGCTGCATCCGCTGGCGCTCACCGGTGGAAAGAGTGGAAGCGGAGCGGTCCAGCGTCAGGTAGCCAAGGCCCAGCGAGAGCAGCCGTGCCGCTGCCGTCTGGAAGGATTCGCAGATATTGCGGGCCATGGGCCGCATCTCTTCCGGCAGACTGTCCGGCACACCCGCCACCCAATCGGTAAGCTGCACAAGAGTCATCTGACAAGCCTTGTCCAGCGTGATGCCCCGCAGCTTTGGGGTACGAGCCGCATTACACAGCCGGGTGCCGCCGCAGTCCGGGCAGATGCCTTGCCGCAGGAACTTTTCCACCCGCTTCATGCCCTTTTCATCCTTGACCTTGGAGAGGGCGTTCTCCACGGTATAGGTGGCATTGAAATAGGTAAAATCCAGCTCCCCGGCCTGATTGGAATTTTTGTTATGATAAAAAATGTGCTTTTTCTCCGCCGGGCCATGGAAAACGATATCCTTTTCCCGGTCGGTCAGGTCGCGGAAGGGCACATCGGTGCGCACGCCCATCTCCCGGCAGATATCCACCATCAGCGACCACATCAGGCTCTTCCACGGGGCCACGGCACCTTCGTCGATCGTAAGAGAATCGTCCGGCACAAGGGTGCTCTCGTCCACGGTCATCACCATGCCGGTACCGCTGCAGGTGCGGCAGGCACCCTGACTGTTGAAGGCAAATTCTTCAGCGGAAAGCGCGCGCACGCTGGCACCGCACTGCGGGCAGAGCAGCGGCTTTTCTGCCGCCACGGCAAGGCTGGGTTCCAGCCAGTGGCCGCACTGCGGGCAGGGATAGCTGGAAAGACGGGAGAACATCAGGCGCAGACTGTTCAGCAGTTCCGTGCCGGTACCAAAGGTGCTGCGGATGCCCGGCACAGCGGGCCGCTGATGCAGTGCCAGTGCAGCCGGAACATACAGCACTTCGTCCACCGATGCCTTTGCCGCCTGCGTCATGCGGCGGCGCGTATAGGTGGAAAGTGCGTCCAGATACCGGCGGGAGCCTTCGGCGTAAAGCACGCCCAGCGCAAGGCTGGACTTGCCCGAACCGGACACGCCCGCCACACCCACGATTTTGCCCAGCGGCACATCCACATTCACGTTTTTCAGGTTGTGCACCCGCGCGCCGCGGATCCTGATATGGTCGACCATCTTCTTTTCCCCCTGCTGTCACTGCTTCTTTTTTAAATAGTATCCAATGCCAATGGCATCTGCCAGCGCCCAGCCGATGGGCACGCTGAGCCAGATGCCAATAACGCCCAGCGGCGTGGCCGAAAGCAGATAGGCCAGCATCAGCGGCAGAGCAAACAGCAAAATGCTGCCGGTGATGGGGCCTTTGGTCAAACTACGCTGCATTGTTTCCGATTCTCCTTTTTATAACGCTGTTTCAGCCGGTGCACTGGCTCTGCCGCCGTCCCGCCTTGAAAGAGACTGCTCTCTTCCTGCAAACTTCTGACGGTACTCTCTGGGCGTGCAGTGCTTGATCTCCCGGAAGGTCTTTGTAAAGTAGCTGGTATCCGAAAAGCCGCAGTCGGCACCGATCTCGCCGATCTTCATGCTGGTGGAAAGCAGCAGCTCGGCGGCCTTTTCAATGCGGTACTGCTTGACATACTGGATGGGTGTGATCCCCAGCAGCTGCCGGAAGCTGCGCAGGCAGGCGCTCTCACTCAGGGCCACGCAGTCGGAAATGCGCTCCACGTTCAGTTCCTCAGCATAATGCTCTTCCACAAAACGCAGCATCTGTTTCATGCGCTGGGCCGCGATCTGCTCCTGCTGAGAGACCTTTGTTTTTCCACCCTCGCACTGCATTCCCAGCAGATGCACCGCCGCCGAAAGATGGTACCGCGCCTGATTCTCATAGTCAAAGACCTCTTGGGCCACTGCGTCCCAGACTTCCCGCAAATGGCAGAGCACGGCCTTCTGCCCGTCGTCTGCCTCGTCCAGCAGAAAGAACGCCGGTGCTCCCGGCTGAAGCAGCGGGTGTACGAGCTTTTGCCAGAAGATAGTATCCATGCCGCCGATCAGGCGCGGATGGAATACCCCGGAATGCAGCAGGGCATCCCCGGTCTCAGCCTGCTCCACCGCATGGAACACTCCGGAATTGACAAACACGCCCTGCCCGGTCTGCAAAACCAGCCGGGCTTTGCTCACGTCCACCGCCAGCGGGCCTTTTACGGCAAGGATGTATTCAAACTCTTCATGCCAATGCCATGCTACCGAGTAGCTTTTGAGGTCCTCTTCATAGCAGGCAATAGGAAACAGTGCGCTGCCGTGCTGCACCAGTTCCCTGCCCTCGTCATCCGCCACAACATCCGGCAGGCAGTTGAGCCCGCCCGCTGCTGCACAGCCGGTCTGAAATGCCACGATCAGCCATCTCCTTTCCGTCAAGGTGCACATCCGCATCCGCGCCGGTTTTGTTGTATCAATCGGGCGTTTTTATCCTAATATTCCGCTCCGATGTGTGATATTATTACATCAGCAAAGTACAAGATGCATTGCAAGTATAACACGCTTCCCGGAGGAACTCAAGATTTATGGTACAGCTTCTGCTTCCGATCATTTACATCTCGTTCATCAGTCTAGGCCTGCCGGATTCCCTGCTGGGGTCGGCGTGGCCCTCCATGTATCCGGCGCTCGGTGTGCCGGTGTCCTATGCGGGGCTGATCTCCATGATCATCTCCTTTGGCACCATTGTTTCCAGCCTGAACAGCGACCGGCTCACCCGTGCGCTGGGTACCGGAAAAGTGACCGCCCTCAGTGTGGCCATGACAGCTGCCGCGCTGTTCGGCTTTTCGGTCTCCACACAGTTCTGGATGCTCTGCCTGTGGGCCGTGCCCTATGGGCTGGGTGCAGGCAGCGTAGACGCGGCCCTGAACAACTATGTTGCTTTACATTATAAAAGCCGCCACATGAGCTGGCTGCACTGCATGTGGGGCATCGGCACCATGATCAGCCCCATGGTCATGGGCCGGGTGCTGGCAGGCGGCGGGCCGTGGACATCCGGCTACCGGTACATTGCCCTGTTCCAGATCCTGCTGAGCGCAGTGCTCTTTTTCAGTTTGCCGCTATGGCAGAGCCGTACTGCAGGCACTGACACCGAAACTGCTTCGACGCAGGCGTTGAGCCTTGGACAGGTATTCCGTCTGCCGGGTGCCAGAGAGGTGATGCTGTGCTTCTTCTGCTACTGTGCATTGGAGACCACGGCCGGTCTGTGGGCCAGCAGCTACCTCACACTGACGAAAGGCGTTGCCGCCGGCACTGCCGCCAGCTTTGCCAGCCTGTTCTACATCGGCATCACTGCCGGGCGCGCCGCCTGCGGCTTTTTGACCCTGAAATTCAACGATACGCAGATGATCCGCATGGGTCAGTGCATTCTGGCCGCAGGGGTGCTGGCTCTGCTGCTGCCCGGGCCGCAGATCCTTGCCCTGAGCGGTCTTGTTCTGGTGGGGCTGGGCTGTGCGCCCATCTATCCCAGCATCATCCACTCCACGCCGGAACACTTCGGCGCGGACAGATCGCAGGCGGTCATCGGCATCCAGATGGCAAGCGCCTATTTGGGCAATCTGGCCATGCCGCCGCTGTTCGGCCTGCTGGCAAACAACATCACTCCGGCACTGTTCCCTTTTTACCTGCTGGCACTGCTGGTGCTCATGGTATTCATGCACGAACAGCTGGTGCGCAAAACAAGCTGCTGCTAATTCTGCCATTCTCCTATTTCATATACAGCAAAAGGCTCCCTGTCCGGTCTCGGGCGGGGAGCCTGCTGTTTTAAAGGAGTTATTTACAGGATGCACCGGCTGATGGCGTTGGCGACCGCAAACAGTTCCTGCTGGCCGATAAAGCCGAACTTTGCCTCGTGTGCGTCCGCAAAGCAGACGGTCAGCTGCGATGCCTGCACCGGGTCGCCAAAGCCTGCCGTCTGGATCCCGAAGTGCAGCACCTTGCGGTACGGCAGCACAAAGATCTGCTGCCGGGTTCCAGTAACGCCCTGCATATCCACCATGATGATGCGGTGGGTGGTAAAGATCACCTGATCGCGCACCGTCTTGTAGGCACCCACGATGCTCTCACCGTCCAGCAGCAGCGCGCGGGCATTTTTGCAGATGTCCTTTTCCTGAAGGCGGATGAGGTTTTCCATTGGCTTATCACGGAATTCCATGGTTTTTGTCCCCTTTCCTGCGTGGTTTTCTGCCCTTATTGTAGCATTCCTGCAGGCGGTTTACAAGATGTGCTCTCGCCTTTTGGGCCGGGCTGTGCTATACTGTATGCCAAAGAGATTCTTATAAAAACGAGGTAACTCCCATGGAGATCATCATTCATCAGGCCATTCTGCATGTGCTGGACACCACCATGGATGCGCCTGTACTCAGCGGCAGCGGCATGGAAATGACCGCCGAAAAGACCGCCTATTTCCAGTACCACATCGAAAAGCTGCTTGCCAGCGACGATATCCGCCAGTGCCGCCCGCTGCCGGATTCCGCCTTTAAAAACGAGCTGGAGCACAACCATGATTTTGTGGACCTCTCCTGCCGCATCGCAGGCGTTCTGTTCGACTACATGCACGCGCACACCACCATTCCGGGGGCAGACCTTGCCGTGGTGGATTTTACCCGCGATGGTGAGCCGTGGCTGGGCATCCTGAAGTTGAACTACAAAAACGGCTACACCCACTACACCGAGAATGTGGAGGGTGCCCCGGTGAACTCCATCATCCAGCAGCGGGCCTGCCTGCCCAGCCAGAGCGGCAAGGTGGAGGAAGGTGCCCTTGTCAATCTGACCGACTACTCCATGAAGCTGCTGGAAAAAAAGTTCGACATCGACGGCCACAAGGATTTTTACCTTTCCACGGTAGTGTTCCAGTACACCACCGCCCAGCCGGAAAAGAAAAAGCTGCAGGCCATTCAGGAAGCCGCCGTGCAGGCCGTGCAGGAAAACTACGCAGATCAGCCCCACGTAGAGGCTCAGGTCGCGATGCTGATCGCCAATCAGGCCGCAGACAACGACAATCAGGTATCCATCCAGCAGGTGCGTCAGCAGTTGGAAGAGGAATATCCCCTTGCCGCCGTGCCCTTTGATGATTATGTGGAAAAGAGTGATGTGCTGGAAGCGCCTGAACAGCCCGTGACCGTGACCCCTGCGCGCATCCGCCGCATGGAGAGCCGCAGCATCCACACCGCCAACGGCATTGAGGTGAAGATTCCCACCGAACTGCTCAACTCGGACAACGAGGTGGAATTTCTGCACAGCGACGACGGCAGCATTTCGCTGCTCATTAAAAATGTGATCCTGTAAGAAACGATTTAAATTGTCTCCGCGCACGGATTGCGCTCCGACAATATCAGCGGAATCATTATTTTCATATTTGCAAAAGCCGAAAAATCTGCGGATTTTCCGGCTTTTCTTTTTTCACAGGAAGGAGCCGTAACGGGAAACAACAAAAAAGCCATCGTTTTTGCATTTCTGCATCAACGATGGCTTCGTATTGGAGCGGCCGACGAGGCTCGAACTCGCTACCTCCACCTTGGCAAGGTGGCGCTCTACCAGATGAGCTACGGCCGCATATTGGAAACCCTGCTGGATTTCCTTAGCTGGTGCCTCCGATCGGAATCGAACCAATGACACGGGGATTTTCAGTCCCCTGCTCTACCGACTGAGCTACAGAGGCATAAGCGGTGCAATTATCCCTGCACCCTCCCGAGCGATTCTCGCGAATTTCGGGGCCCCCGCGAAAGCTTGCGAAGCAAGATTTTGTGGGGAAGAGGAGAAAGTCTGGCGTTCATCACGGCAGTCTTGCTTGCAAGACCGCCCGATGAACTGCAGGACTTTCGACGAAGCGACCCGGATCGGGCTCGAACCGACGACCCCCAGCGTGACAGGCTGGTGCTCTAACCAACTGAGCTACCGGGCCAAATGGTGGAAGTTAACGGGCTCGAACCGCTGACCCTCTGCTTGTAAGGCAGATGCTCTCCCAGCTGAGCTAAACTTCCACAAAATGGAGCGGCCGACGAGGCTCGAACTCGCTACCTCCACCTTGGCAAGGTGGCGCTCTACCAGATGAGCTACGGCCGCACATTCCATGTGTTTGTGCCGGACTGTTTACCGGCGACGCTGATTATTATACCGTACCGCCCGGAAATTGTCAACCACAAATTTGCATTTTCTGCAAAAAAGTTGGAAACCCGCCTGTCTGTATTCAAAAGACTTCACTTTTGCGGGCTTTACCTGTGTCATCATTCAAGTTTGTCACGACATACACGAAGAAAATTGATTTGCTTTCCCTTTTGTAAACTATTATAATGGAAAGTGTCATTTTGTCGCCTGTAAGAGCTGCGTCTGTTATGCCGCTGAGGGCATACAGGCGCGTTTTCGTGCGCAGAAATAGGAAAAGCCAGCATAAAGGAGCAAACACAATGTATAAGATCACTGAAAAAGTCGCGCTGAATCCCACCGTGACGAAGATGGTCATTGAAGCCCCGCTGATCGCCAAAAAGGCAAAGCCGGGCCAGTTTATCATTGTGCGCCCGTTTGAGGACAGCGAGCGCATCCCCCTGACCGTGGCCGGTTACGACCGCGAAAAGGGCACTGTGGATATCATTTTCCAGATCGTGGGCGGTACCACGATGGAGCTGAACAGCCTGCAGGTGGGCCAGAGTGTCCACGACTTTGTAGGCCCGCTGGGCCGCGCCACCGAGGTGGAAGGCCTGAAGAAGGTATGTGTCGTGGGCGGCGGCGTAGGCTGCGCCATCGCTCTGCCCATTGCCCGTGAGCTGCACGAGCAGGGCTGTGTGGTGCACAGCGTGGTGGGCTTCCGCAATAAGGACCTGCTGATCCTTGAGGACGAGTTCAAAGCCTGCAGCGACGAGCTGCGCATTATGACCGACGACGGCAGCTATGGCACCAAGGGTGTTGTTACCGCTGCACTGGACGAGCTGGTGGCCGCCGGCAACCAGTACGATCTGGTCATCACCATTGGCCCGCTGATCATGATGAAGTTCGTGGTCAAGACCTGCCAGAAGCATGGCCTGAAGAGCATCGTTTCCATGAACCCCATCATGATCGACGGCACCGGCATGTGCGGCGGCTGCCGCCTGACCGTTGGCGGCGAGACCAAGTTCGCCTGCGTGGACGGCCCCGACTTTGACGGCGATCTGGTGGATTTTGATGAGGCAATGGCCCGCGGCACCATGTACCGCCCGTTTGAGGCACACGCCCGTGAAGCGGCATGCAATCTGCTCAATCAGGAGGTAAAATAAGATGGCTTTCAATATGGACCCGAAGAAGTGCCCCATGCCCACGCAGGACCCCAATGTGCGCAACAAGAACTTTAAGGAAGTTGCTCTGGGCTACACCGAAGAAATGGCCGTGAACGAAGCAAAGCGCTGCGTGCACTGCAAGAACAAACCCTGCCAGACCGGCTGCCCTGTGGGCATCGATATCCCCGAGTTCATCGGCCATGTGGCCGAGGGCGACTTTGAAGCCGCTTATCAGGTGATCAACCGCTCCTCTTCCCTGCCCGCTGTCTGCGGCCGTGTATGCCCGCAGGAGAGCCAGTGCGAGGGCAAGTGCACCCGCGGCATCAAGAACGAGCCGGTGGGCATCGGCCGCCTGGAGCGCTTTGTTGCCGACTGGCACCGTGAGAATGTGCACACCGCCCCCATCGTGCCCGAATGGAACGGCCACAAGGTGGCCATCATCGGCGCAGGCCCTGCCGGCCTGACCGCCGCAGGCGATCTGGCAAAGCTTGGCTACAAGGTCACCGTTTACGAGGCCCTGCATGTGGCCGGCGGCGTGCTGATGTACGGCATCCCTGAGTTCCGTCTGCCCAAGGCCATCGTGCAGCAGGAGATCGACGGCCTGAAGAAGATGGGTGTTGATTTTGAGTGCAATATGGTCATTGGCAAGGTGCTCACCATCGACGAGCTGATGGACGAGTACGGCTACGAGGCCGTGTTCGTAGGCTCCGGTGCCGGTCTGCCCCGCTTCATGGGCATCCCCGGCGAGAGCCTGAAGGGCGTCTACTCTGCCAACGAGTTCCTGACCCGCTCCAACCTGATGAAGGCTTATCTGCCCACCAGCAAGACCCCCATCCGCACCGGCAAAAAGGTCGCCGTTGTGGGCGGCGGCAACGTGGCTATGGACGCTGCCCGCAGCGCCCTGCGTCTGGGTGCCGAGACCGTGTACATCGTCTACCGCCGCGGCATGGCTGAGCTGCCCGCCCGTAAGGAAGAGGTGGAGCATGCCGAGGAAGAGGGCATCATCTTCAAGACCCTGTGCAACCCTGTGGAGATCCACGCCAACGACGAGGGCTTTGTCAAGTCCATCACCTGCATTGAGATGGAGCTGGGCGAGCCGGATGCTTCTGGCCGCCGCCGCCCCATCGAAAAGAAGGGCAGCGAGTTCGAGCTGGATGTGGACACGGTCATTATGAGTCTGGGCACCAGCCCCAACCCGCTGATCCGCTCCACCACCCCGGGTCTGGAAACAAACAAGCACGGCTGCATCGTTACCGACGGCGACGACGGCAAAACCAGCCGCGATGGTGTGTACGCCGGCGGCGATGCCGTGACCGGCGCAGCTACCGTCATCAAGGCCATGGGCGCAGGCAAGGCTGCTGCAAAGGCCATTGACGAGTACATTCAGAGCAAGTAATCCCCTGTGAAGGTGGGCACCGTCCACTGAATACCGGATATGAAAAATCCCCTGTGCCAGTGCACAGGGGATTTTTTGCATCTTATTCTGCGGTCTCCGTTGTGAGCGCCGGGTAGCCCGTCCGCACGCACCGCACAGCGCACCGGGCGCTGCCGCCGGTGGTACAGGTAAAGAGGGTCAGATCCCATTCATCGGACTCCTCCGTCTTTTCGGTCATTTCCTCAATTTGCGTGGGCTGCAGGTTTTCCACATAGGAGACCTCGTAGGTCCAGCGCATACCGTCCATATCCGTAAAATAGACCTGCGCGCCCTCGGTCAACCACTTGATGGGGCTGAAATGCTTTGCATAGTTGTGGGCGCAGACCACCATGTTATCCGCATAGGTGGAACCGGAGTAACGGCCCGGTGCGATTTTCAGGCCCGCATAGCTCCACTGGCTCATCACCGGCAGTTCCAGCCCGATGGACGGAATGGACAGATAGCCGATGTAATCCCAGCCGTTCAGTTCGGTCACGGTCATTACCTGCGTGGGGTCCAGCTCCGGCTGCAGCGCCACGGTATCCGATTTTGCCTTTTCCTCAATGGCAGCGTTCAGGGTCTGCTCCAGCTCGCCCAGCACCTCCTGCGAGGCCTTGTCTGCACGGGATGCATCCCACTTGTTATAGGCCAGCAGGGCTGCTGCCGCAAGGATCAGCAGCGCGCCCAGCACCATACACAATCTTCCGATTTTCTGTCGCATAGCAATGTTTCCTTTTTGTTCCGCGGTAGGTTTCATCCCTTTCAGTATATGCGCAATTGGTATGTTTGTCCAGTAAAAACTTACCGCACTGCCCGGTCCGGCACAAGGCGGCACACAAACCGCACCATCAGCGGGGTCAGCGGCAGCCACACCAGCGTGCACATCACATTGAACAAGGTGTGCGCATTCGCGATCTGCCGGGCGATCACGGCAAGCTCCGGCCCTTTGGGCGAAAGTGCAGCCGTCAGCCGCACATACAACGGCAGACCGGCGCAGAATACCGCCGCGCCGGTCAGATTGAACACTGCATGGGCCGCAGCCACCCGCTTTGCGTCCCGGTTTGCGCTCAAGGATGCCAGCACTGCTGTGATGGTGGTGCCGATGTTATCGCCCAGCAGCACTGGCAGCGCACCCGCAAGACCCAGCAGACTGCTGCCGTCCAGCCCGGGGCGGGCTGCAAAGTTCTGCAGCAGGGCAATGGTAGCCGAGCTGCTCTGCACTGTCAGGGTCATGCCAAGCCCCGCCAGCAGCCCCAGCCATGGGTGCTGCCGCACCCGACCCAGCCAGTGCACAAACACCGGGCTTTGCGCCAGCGGTTCCATAGCAGTGCCCATATCGGCAATGCCCTCGAACAGCAGGCCAAAGGCGAACACCGCCCGGCCAATGGCCCGGGCCTTCCGCCCCGCACAGGCAAAGCAGAGCAGCAGCCCGGCCAGCAGCACAAGGCCGCGCATATCTTCCAGCCGGAAAGCCAGCAGCTGTGCGGTAACGGTGGTTCCGATGTTGCAGCCAAAGATCACCGGGACCGCCTGCCGCAGGGTCAGCAGGCCCGCACTTACAAAGCCCAGCACCATCACCGTGACTGCCGAGCTGCTTTGCAGCACCGCCGTGACCGCAGCCCCCGCCAGCACGCCCCGCACCGGGCTGCCGGTCACAGCGGCCAGCAGGCTTTTCAGGCGGCTGCCTGCCGCTGTTTCCAGACTGTGGCTGAGCGCATCCATGCCGTATAAAAACAGTGCCAAGCCGCCAAAAAGTGTAAAAATTCTTGTCAGGTTCTGTTCCACTGCCGCCGCCCCTCCCGCAGAAACGTTTCTTATTCTATTTATGCAGCTGCCGGGCGGTTCAGGCTTTCTGCCGTTCTCCCCTTTTTGTGAACTTTTTTAAAATTATCCTAAACTGCCCTTGCATTCTGGGTGCGGGAGGAATATTATTGTCAGGCGTTAATAGTTAACAGCTGTTAAGCATTTTGCAATGAGGAGGGATAGAATGTTGAACGAGACCGAAGCCGCCGCGAGCTTTCACGGTCTGTGCCATTTTTTGGGACGGCTGAGCAAGGCGTCCCGGGCCGGCATGAAGGCGGCTCTGCGGGGCTGTCCCAAGTGCCACTTTCCCATGCTGGAGGGTCTGGCTCACACGATCAGTACCCGCGGGCAGAACGGAGCGGTGTATGTTTCCGATTTTGCCCGGGAGGCACACCAGCCGCTGCCGGCCATCAGCCGCAGCCTGCGCCAGCTGGAACAGGACGGCCTTGTTCTGCGCGAAGCAGACCCGGCTGACCGGCGCAAAACACTGGTGCGCATCACGCCGGAGGGCTACGCCGCCTGTGCCCGGTGTGAGGATGCACTCAGCGATTATTTTGCCTGCGTGATGGCCCGGCTGACACCGGAGCAGGTGCAGCAGATGAATACTTTGCGCGGCGCACTGATGGATGCCATTCTTGCGGAAAACGCTTCCCGTGAAGCAAAAAACAACGAAGGGAGAACCGAACTATGACGAAAATTTTCAAGCAGCTGGCCCGGCACTGGGCCGTCTGTCTTGTGGTGTTCGCGCTGCTGTTCGTGCAGGCGTACTGCGATCTTTCGCTGCCGGACTACACCAGCAGGATCGTGGACACCGGCATCCAGCAGGGCGGCATTGAAAGCCCCCTGCCGGAAACGATACGCCAGAGCACGCTGGACGCCCTCACGCTTTTGATGAGCGAAGAGGACGCCGATGCGCTCCAGAACGCCTACGGGTATTATCTTCAGGACGACGGCGTGCTGAAGCTGCGCACCGACCTGACCGATGACGAGCGCACCGCGCTGGAGGATGCCGTCACCACGCCGGACATCGTGCTGTATATGGCCGCCGCGCAGGCAGCGAACGCCCCCGCCGGGCAGGACACCATGGGCATGACCGGCCTTGCTGACATGCAGGCGGCATCCTCTGAGAGCACCACCACGGATAGCGAGACCGTCACCCCCACTGCCGAAGATCTGGACACCGTATGCGCCCAGTTTGCCGCTATGAGCCAGATGCCCGGCTTCACCCGCGAAGCTGTCCAGCAGCAGCTGGCCGGTGCTTTTGCCAGTCTGGATGATACCCTGATTGAGAACCTCAAAAGCCAGTCCATGCTGCTGGTGCAGCTGGAATACGAGGCACAGGGCATTGCCCACGATGTGCAGATGCGCTACCTTTACCGCGTAGGCGGCCAGATGCTGGGCCTGACTTTGCTGATGGTGGCTGTGTCCATTGCGGTGGGCTTCCTCGCCTCCCGTGTGTCCGCCGCCATTGGCCGCGACCTACGCCGTGAGACCTTTGCCAGCGTCATCGGGTTCTCCAATGCAGAGATCGAGAATTTTTCCACCGCATCTCTCATCACCCGCACCACCAACGACATCCAGCAGGTGCAGTTCGTCTGCGTCATGCTGCTGCGTATGGTGGCCTATGCGCCCATTCTGGGCATTGGCGGCGTGCTGCATGTGCTGAACAGCAGCACCGGCCTTTCCTGGATCATCGTGCTGGATGTGGCCGTTCTGCTGTTGCTCATCCTCTTCCTGATGAGTGTGGCCATGCCCAAGTTCAAGATCATGCAGAAGCTGGTGGACCGGTTGAACCTCGTCAGCCGCGAGATTCTGACCGGCATCATGCCGGTGCGTGCCTTCAGCCGTGAAAAGTTTGAGGAGGAGCGCTTCGACAAGGCCAACAAAGACCTGATGAGCACCCAGCTGTTCACCAACCGCGCCATGGTTGCCATGATGCCCTTTATGACCCTCATCATGAACGGCACCAGCCTGCTGATCGTCTGGTTCGGTGGCAAGGCCATGGACAACGGCACCATGCAGGTGGGCGAGATGATCGCATTCATCACCTACACCATGCAGATCGTCATGTCCTTCCTGATGCTGGCCATGGTGGCCGTCATGCTGCCCCGCGCCGGTGTGGCTGCGGAGCGCATCGACGAGGTGATCCGCACCAGGGCCACCATCAACGACCCGGACGAAGCTGCTGCAAAGCCCGCGCAGGAGCACGAAAACTGGCAGGGTGAGGTAGAGTTCCACGATGTGAGCTTCCGCTTCCCGGGTGCGGACAGCGATGCGCTGGAGCACATCAGCTTTACCGCAAAGCCCGGCGAGACCACCGCCATCATCGGCTCCACCGGCTGTGGCAAATCCACCCTGCTCAACCTCATCCCCCGCTTTTATGATGTCACCGGCGGCAGCGTGACCGTGGATGGCATCGATGTGCGCAATATGCCGCAGGCACAGCTGCACGACCTGCTGGGCTATGTGCCCCAGAAGGGCGTGCTGTTCAGCGGCACCATCGACTCGAACCTGAAGTTCGGCGGGGAGCACATCACCGATGCCGATGTGAAAAAGGCTGCTGCCATTGCGCAGGCCACCGAGTTCATCGACGCAAAGCCCGAGGGCTACCAAAGCCCCATTGCACAGGGCGGCTCCAATGTGTCCGGCGGCCAGAAGCAGCGCCTTTCCATTGCACGCGCCATTGCCAAGGACCCCAAAATTTATCTGTTCGACGACAGCTTTTCTGCCCTCGACTTTAAGACCGATGTTGCCCTGCGCCGTGCACTGAAAGCCCAGACCGATAACGCTACCGTTATCATTGTGGCACAGCGCATCTCCACTGTGCTGCACGCAAACCAGATCCTGGTGCTGGACGAAGGCCGCCTGGTGGGCAAGGGCACCCATGCCCAGCTGATGGCTTCCTGCCCGGAGTATCAGGAGATCGCCCGCAGCCAGCTGAGCCAGAAGGAGCTGGACCTCAAATCTCTGAATACCGAAAAGGAGGGTGAGTGATATGCCAAGACCCGGACGCATGACGACCGAACGCGCCAAGGACTTCAAGGGCACCCTGCTGCAGCTTGTGCGCAACCTTGGCCGCTACCGCCTTTCGCTCGTTACCGCCATTGTATTTGCCATTCTTTCTACCATCTTCAATATTGCAGGCCCTAAGGTGCTGGCAAAGGCCACCACGGCTCTTGCCACCGGCTGGATCGCCAAGCTGCGCGGCACCGGCAGCATCGACTTTGTGTATATCGGCCGCATCCTGCTGTTTTTGCTGGGCATGTACCTGCTGAGCAGCGCCTTCAGCTTTATTCAGGGCTGGCTCATGACCGGCCTTTCCCAGAAAGTCTGCTACGACTTCCGCAAGCAGATCAGCGAAAAGATCAACCGCCTGCCCCTTGCCTACTTTGAAAAGCGCACCGTGGGCGAGGTGCTGTCCCGCATCACCAACGATGTGGACACGCTGGGCCAGAGCCTGAACCAGAGCATCACCCAGCTCATCACCAGTGTGACCACCATGATCGGCGTGCTGGTCATGATGCTGTCCATCAGCCCGAAGATGACCCTGATCGCCCTACTGATCCTGCCCGTCTCGCTGGTGCTGGTGCTCATCGTAGTTCGGTTCAGCCAGAAATACTTCAAGGCCCAGCAGGCCATCCTGGGCGTTGTAAACGGTCAGGTGGAAGAAGTCTACTCCGGCCACAACGTGGTCAAAGCCTTCAACCGCGAGGCCGTGGTGCTGAACGACTTCAACGCCGCCAACGATAAGCTGTACGAATCCGCATGGAAGAGCCAGTTCCTCTCCGGCCTGATGATGCCCATTATGAACTTTGTGGGCAATCTGGGCTACGTGGCAGTGGCCATCGTGGGCAGCATTTTTGCGGCAAACGGCACCATTACCATCGGTGACATTCAGGCCTTCATCCAGTACGTCAAGAACTTCACACAGCCCATCCAGCAGCTTTCTCAGGTGTCCAACATGCTGCAGAGCATGGCCGCTGCCGCTGAGCGGGTGTTCGAGTTTCTGAACGAGCCGGAAGAGGATCAGCAGGCAGACCCGGCCCGCCGGGCCGACCCCGGCTGCATCAACGGTCAGGTGACATTCAGTCATGTCCGCTTCGGCTACACCCCGGACAAGACCGTCATCCACGATTTCAGCTGTGAGGTCAAGCCCGGCCAGAAGGTGGCTATCGTCGGCCCTACCGGCGCGGGCAAAACTACCATGGTCAAGCTGCTCATGCGCTTCTATGATGTGGATTCCGGTTCCATCACCCTGAATGGCCACGATGTGCGTGACTTTGACCGCAGCGCTCTGCGCGAGGGCTTCGGCATGGTGCTGCAGGACACATGGCTGTTCAAGGGCACCATCATGGAGAACATCCGCTATGGCCGTCTGGATGCTACCGACGAAGAAGTGATCGCCGCCGCCAAGGCTGCCAACGCCGACCACTTCATCCGCACCCTGCCCGGCGGCTACCAGATGGAGCTGAACGAGGACGCTTCCAACGTGAGTCAGGGCCAGAAGCAGCTGCTCACCATCGCCCGCACCATTCTGGCAGATAACCGCATCCTGATTTTGGACGAAGCCACCAGCAGTGTGGATACCCGCACCGAGCAGCGCATCCAAACCGCCATGGACCGCCTGATGGAGGGCCGCACCAGCTTTGTGATCGCACACCGTCTTTCCACCATCCGGGACGCCGACCTCATCCTTGTGATGCGAGATGGCGATATTGTGGAGCAGGGCACCCACGACCAGCTGATCGAAGCAGGCGGCTTCTACGCCGACCTGTACAACAGCCAGTTCGAGGACGTGGTGGAGTAAGCTGCCCGTCATCGCAGTATAAGCACAAAAATAGCACCTGCCGCCTTCCTTTCCGAAGGCAGCAGGTGCTATTTGTTTACCCTCTCAGTCATCGCTACGCGATGCCAGCTCCCCCGAGAGGGGGAGCTTTTCAGCAGTTACCGGTCAGCTGCAATAGAGCTCTCCCTTCGGGAGAGCTGGCGCGAATGCGCCTGAGAGGGTTTTCTTTTTTCTTTATTCCTCCACCGCTTCCAGCTTCAGGCCGAACAGCTTTTCCGAGAGGGACGGCAGCAGCTGCTGCACCGCGCGGACATAGGCCATCACCCACGGGTCCTCGCGCTTTTGTCCCAGCACGATGCCGAACCGGTGTCCCCTGCCCCAGTCCAGCACCCGCGCAAAGCTGAGATCCGGTCTGCGGTAATAGACTGCAGGAACCATCTTGAGCGCAGGATCCCCATAGGATGCGCTGCGGATGCCGCCCACCGGCGTAAAGTTCACTCCGCGCTCCAGCCCCTCCTGCAGCAGGCTGGTCTCGTAGACGGTCTGGTACATTTCTTTGACGGGCAGCCAGCGGTATTGCAGCGCCTGCTCCAGACTCAGCCTGCCCACCGGCATATCGGCGGGCGGGTGGATGGGAATGCACAGCTCCGGCACATAAAGCAGCGGGATGAAAGTGAACCCCTGCGCGTAAAATTCCGCACTTTCCAACTGGAAAGAAAGGTCCGCGTCCCCTTTTTTCAGACTGCGCCAGACCTCGCTGCGACTGGCGCACTGCATCATAATAGACGTGTATTGCAGACACAGCTCGTTCGTCAGAGAAAACAGGTCGTACCCGAACATCCGCATCGCCTCATGGCTCCATGCAATGACCAGATGCCGTTCCGGCGGCTTTTCCTGCTGCTGTACCGCACGGGCATGGCGCACTGCCTCCTGATATAAGGCCGTCAACTGCTTTGCCTTGGGGTAAAAGTCCCGGCCTGCCGGGGTCAGGATCACCCGGCGCGGTACATGCTGGAACAGTTCAAACTGCAGTTGCCCTTCCAGCGTGCGGATCTGCTGCGAAAGCGCCGACTGCGAAAGATACAGTGCCTCTGCTGCTGCCGAAAAACTGTCCATCTCTACGATCTTCACAAATCCATCCAGTGCACTCTGGTTCATTTGCGCGTCCTCGCTTTCTTACATTAGGATTTTCTAAATTATAATATAACATAATTGAATTGTAAAGTGCGTCACTCTACGCTACAATTGTTAAAGATTCAGCAAAGTGGTTTTCACCCTGCTGCACGATAAGAAGAGAAAAGAGAAAGAGAGCATCCCTATGAATAAGATCTCCCGCAAAGGCTTTCTGAAGATCGCCGCTGCCGCCGCCATGAGCGGTGTCACTGCCGGTGCTCTGGCCGCCTGCAATTCCGCCTCCAGCTCCACTGCCTCCGGTGCCGCCGGTCAGTACATTCCCGGCACCTACGAGGGCACTGCCGAGGGCATCTCCTCCACCGTCAAGGTCACCATGACCTTCTCCGACAGCGCTGTCACCGACGTGGTGGTGGACACCTCCGGCGAGACCGCTTCTTTCGGCGCTGCCGCTGCCGATGAGCTGCGTGAGCAGCTGATGGCTGCCGGTTCTGCCGAGATCGACGGCGTTTCCGGCTCTACCATCACCTCCGATGCCGTGATGAAGGCCGCCAAGAGCTGCTATGCACAGGCAAAGGGTGAGGCTGTGGTGTCCAGCGTGCAGCTGCCCACAGGCGACGCAAACGACTGGCTGGGCAAAGAGCCTGATATCGACGAGACTGCCATCACTGAGACCGTGGACACCGACATCCTCATTGTGGGTGCAGGCAACGGCGGTATGTTTGCTGCCGCCTATGCAGCTGCGAACGGCCTGAATTTCCGCGTTATTGAGCAGAACGCCAACGTACAGGACACCCGCCACTGGTACGGCGCTATCGACTCCGCTGCCGCCAAGGAGGCCGGTGAAAAGCCCGCCGACCGCGCCAAGCTGCTGAGCGAGATCTCCCGCTACGCCTCCGGTAAGTGTGACCAGCGCGTCGTCAAGACCTGGATCAATGAGTCTGCCGCTATGCACGACTTCATGCGCAGCATTCTGGAAGATAAGTACGGCTGGGTGTGCGATTTCACCTCCGGCAGCGAGGCTGCATGGCCCACAGAGAATGCTGAGCACAATACCGACTACCTCTTCCCTGTGCAGGAGCATAACTACATGGCCAGCGAAAGCGCATCTGGTCTGGCCCGCAACGAGCTGCTGCTGCAGTACATTCAGGAGCTGGGCTACGATGTGGACTTCAAGACCAGTCTGGCCAAGCTGGAAAAGAACAGCGAGGGCCGCATTACCGGCATCATCGCCCAGAGCACCGAAGATGACCACTTTATCCGCTACAACGCCAACAAGGGCGTGCTGCTGGCCTGCGGCGGTTTCCCCGGCAACCCCTACATGATGGAGCAGCTGGACCCGCTTGGCACCAGCGTGACCACCGCCTGCTCCTACTCCCCCGCCGACAAGGGCTACGGCATCCGCGCTGCTGTATGGGCCGGTGCCAATCTGGACAAGGAAGCCGCTCCCATGCTGTTTGACCGCGGCGTTGTTGCCCCCGGCGTGGATGGCGGCTATGTGGATAGCGACACTGCCTTTGGCGGCAAGGCCTTCCCCGGCAAGATCCGCCAGTACAACCCCGGTACCCAGCCCTTCCTGAAGGTGAACCGCAACGGCGAGCGCTTTGCCAACGAGAGCTGCCCCTACAACGATATCGTCTACGCTGCTGCCCACCAGCCGGGCCGCGTCTACGCACAGATCTGCGATGCCAACATTCTGGAGGACGCAAAGCGTTTCCACACCATCGGCTGCTCTGCCCAGACCCGCAACGGCGGCGAGAAGTACATTCAGGGTAAGATGGACGAGGCTATTGAGGCCGGTGCATTGTTCAAGTGCGATACGCTGGACGAGCTGGCTGACAAGATGGGCTTTACCGGTGCTGCCAAGGACACCTTCCTTGCTACCGTGGAGCGCTACAATGAGCTGTACGACAAGCAGAACGATGAGGATTTCGGCAAGCCCGCTTACCGCCTGAGTGCCATCCGCACCGCGCCCTTCTATGGCTGCTGGCTGGGTGCCTCTCTGCTGACCACCGAGCAGGGCATTGCCATCAACGAAAAGGGTCAGGCGCTGGACAACAACAACCAGCCCATGGAGGGCCTGTATATCACCGGTGATATGTCCGGCAGCTTCTTTGCCAACAACTACCCCTGCCTGATGGCTGGTGTGGCCATGGGCCGCACCCTGACCTTCGCCATGAAGGCCGTCAAGCAGATGGCGGGTCTGGATAACGCCTGATCCAGCGCGGTTTTCCGGCACAACTTAAGCGTTTTTCCATTTCTTCTTTCTTCATGAAGAGAGGCGGTCCCTGTTTGGGGCCGCCTCTCTTTGCTATTTTTTCGCCACGTGCCCCCTACACAAATCCCCACGATTGTGCTATGATAAAGCTGAACAGCCGGTTTGTGCCAGACAACCGGCAAAATCGAGGTGTTTGTACAAATGTCTGATCTCCTTGAAACTCTGCAGCAGGAAGGGGTAGACCCCGCTCTGCTGGAAGCAGTCCAACAGTACCGCGCTGCCCATGCCCTGCCGGACGCACTGCGCCCGCGCATTCCTTCCCCTGCCTTTACCTACTACGGCAAACAGGTGTGGGAGCAGGCGCTGGCGGCGCTGCTCTGCGGCGAAAACCTGCTGCTGGCAGGCGGAAAAGCCACCGGCAAAAACGTGCTGGCCGAGAACCTTGCCGCCGCCTTTGGCCGTCCCGCATGGGACATCTCCTTCCATGTGAACATGGACGCAGCATCCCTCATCGGCATGGACACTTTTGTGGACGGTCAGGTGGTGTTCCGGCCCGGCCCGGTATACCGCTGCGCCCAGTGCGGCGGCTTTGGTGTGCTGGATGAGATCAACATGGCCAAAAACGAAGCGCTGGCCGTGCTGCACGCGGTGCTGGACTTCCGCCGTGCCATCGATGTGCCCGGCTACGACCGCATCCCGCTGGCGGAGGAGACCCGCTTTATTGCCACCATGAACTACGGTTATGCCGGCACCCGTGAGCTGAACGAGGCCCTCACCTCCCGTTTCGTGGTCATCCAGATGCCCACCATTACGCAGGACGATCTGGAAAAGTTGCTGCGGACGCAGTTCCCCGATCTTGCTTCCAAGTATGTGCGCCAGTTTGCACTGCTGTTCCTTGACCTGCAGAAAAAGTGCGACAGTGCGGAAATTTCCACCAAGGCGCTGGATCTGCGCGGTATGCTGGATGCCCTGCGGCTGATCCGGCGCGGCATCCCGGCAGGCGCGGCACTGGATATGGGCATCACCAACAAGGCCTTTGACTCCTACGAGCAGGGCCTGATCCGTGATGTGATCGCAGCGCGCATTCCGGCCAAGCTGGATGCCGCCAAGCTCTTTGGCTGATGGACGCCCAGAGTTACACCGCGCAGGAGCGGCGTGCGGCCAATCAGGTCTGGGCTGCTGCAGGAGCCTATGGCTTTGAGCCGCTGTTTCTGGCCCGCTATACCGACGGCACCACCGATTTTTACATGAACACTGTCGTGGGCCTCATCCACAAATATTACGGTGACGCGCTGATCCGCAGCGTCTTTGACGCATGGGACGGTGATCTGCGGCAGACGATGCTGGACGACATGACATGGCTGTATCTGGAAAACGCCGCCTATCGGCTGGAGCTGCCCCGCCGCCCGGTTCTGGAAGCGCTGCGCCATGCCCATGCAGATTACTTTTTTGCGATTCAATACAAGCTCTCCCGTCAGGAGTGGATGGCAAAAAATCAGCTGGTCTACACCATGCAGGCTGCACGCTGGCGGCGTGTGCTGGGCCGTGCCGACCCGGTGATGACCCCTTATGAGTCCGGCCTTGCTGCCGCGCTGGCCCCGGAGCATGTGCCGGAGCCGGAACAACTGAAAGCCGAAATTTTATCGATCTACGCAAAATTCAACCTGTTCGACGGCACTGTGCACCAGAGAGCAGCTTTGCATCTGCATCTGGACGGCCTGCTGGCAAAGCTTGCCACCAAAGCCATGCCCACCCAGATGATCAAAACGGACCGCGTGACCGTGGAGCACTCAAACTCCGTGGATGCCGTAGGCGGTGGACTGGCGGTGGACAAGCGCAGGGCCCACATCACCCTGAAGCAGGATGCCGCGCAGGACAGAGCCTACATCGAAAGCTGCTTCGGCCGCTCTCTCTACCCGCCGGAACGGCTGCGCAAGGCTGAGCAGGAGCTTTGTGTGGGCGACCATCTGGGGTGCCATTTGTGGTTCAGTGCCGGTGTGCCCAGCCCGGAGCAGGCTCCCACACCGGAAGCAAAGCATCTGGCTGAACAGGCTGAGCTGCAGGCCGACCGCAACCGCGCTTATTACGCCAAAAATCGGGAACTGCACCGCAGTGTGGTGCTGCGGCTCACCGAGCAGATCCGCAACTGCATCCTTGTGCACCAGCAGCCCAACGCCCGTGTTGCCCGCAGCGGCAACCTGAACGCTGGGCGCATCTGGCGCGCACCACTTTTGAACGATGACCGGGTGTTTTTGTGTGCCGAGGAAGAGAACCAGCCCTCTTTTACGGTAGACCTTTTATTGGACGCATCCGCTTCCCGCCTGCACTGTCAGGAAGTGATCGCGGCTCAAGGATCCATTTTGGCCCAGAGCCTTGCGGCCTGCGGGATCCCGGTGCGGGTGTCCAGCTTCAGCAGCCTGCGGGGCTACACCGTACTGCGGGTGCTCAAAGGCTTTGCAGACAAAAACCTGCAAAACATCAACCGATATTTTGCTTCCGGCTGGAACCGTGACGGCCTTGCTCTGCGGGCCGCAGGCGACCTTTTGCAGTATGCGCCCGGTCCTGCGCCGCGGCATCTGCTCATCGTGCTGACGGACGCTTCGCCCAACGACAGCCGCCGCATCCCGCCCAGTGCAGAAAACCCGCTGGGCTGCGGTTACGAGGACGCTGCCGGTGTGGCTGACACTGCCGCGCAGGTGCGTGCGCTGCAGCGCATGGGCATCCGGGTGTCGGCTGTGTTCATGGGTGAGGACAGCTCTGCCGGTGCCGCTGCACAGATCTACGGCAAAAACATGGCCCGTATCCGCGGCATGGACCAACTGGCCCGCGCGGCCGGGCGGCTGATCCAAAACGAGATCCGTGAACTGGGCGATTGAACCATATTTTACCAGAACAGCCCACAGATGGGAGGCTTTGGCCTTGCCGTCTGTGGGCTGTTTTTGATACAGAACACAACTGATTCGCTCTTGCAACAACCATGTTTCGGGTCGTTGTTGCAGGATGCGCGGAAATATTTTGTTTTTCTACAAACTTATAGTTGTTTTCCGTTGTGAAGTATGCTATACTATGTTCAGTCAATAAAACATTCCTGCGTAAGCCGCCTGCTGTGCACCGGGTCGTTTGGCGCAGTGCCCATCCGTTATACAACGAACTGCTGTGTTATAGTTTCAGGAGGGAACCGATCATGGATGCCAACCGTTATTTTGATGCCATGCACAACGCTATGTCAGCTCAGCACCCCGGTGCGCAGCTGCTTTTAACGGTAAAGCTGCAGGACACCTGCGGCAACGATGCCTGCCTGGAGCTGAAGCAGCTGCCCGGTGAGAGCACCTCCATTCTGTGCTACTCCACCATGGGTCGCCGCTGCCTGAACTTCCAGCTGTTCCGCAAGGGCTGGCAGCTGTGCCACAACGCCGATGGCCAGCTGGTGGGCCGCTTTCCTTCCAGCGCCGACGGCCTGATCGACGAGACCGATTTCCGCGCCTACTGCCGGGAAGACCGGCTGGATCTGGCCCGCACCCAGCGCATCACCGCCGAGCTTCGCCAGTGCGCCGGTATCGATTATCGGGGCAGCATCCCGCAGAACGCCCGCACCGGTGCCGTTATTACCGTGGAGAGCTTTGTAGGGGCCGGTGCCCGCTGGACCTACTGGAGTCAGGATGTTCTGCCCAGCCTGCCGCTGGGTGCCATCCTCTACTGGCTGGCGGATCATCTGGCCGGTGCCGAGCGCCGCACCCTGCAGGCCGACCCGCAGGCAGCCCGCCTTGCCGCCCAGTGGCTGGCCGGTGATACAGCCGTATTCTTCCATCCGTCGGTGCCGATGACCGCCATGAATACGGTCTCTTCCGGCTCTGCACCCGCACGCCGCCGCACCACTGTGCCCGCTGCCCGCAACAAGAGCTGGCAAAGCATCATGGCCGTGATGGCAGGCATGTGAACGAAAAAGCAAGGAAAGACCGATCGTCTCTCCTTGCTTTTTCAGTATTATTCGAGGTACGGGTCCAGCAGGGCATCCACCGTTTTGTTCCGCTTGGGGTTCGGCTTTTTGATCACATGGCCGCGGCAGACCACCAGTTCCAGATGCTGCAGCGCACGCAGGTCTTCCAGCGGGTTGTGCTTTGTCACAATAAAATCTGCGCTCTTGCCCGGCTCAATGGAACCGGTCACGTCTCCTACTCCGGCCAGCTGAGCATTGCGCAGGGTGGCCGTGTACAGGGCGAACTGGTTGCTTACACCGCAGTATTTGTGGAAGTAGCACAGCTCCCGCCAGAAATCGTACTGGGTGATGTACGGACAGCCTACATCGTTGCCCAAGGCCACCGGGATGCCGTTGGCAAGGGCGGTCTTTGCGCTTTCCACCACGCCGTCAAACACGATCTTGCCGTTATACTGGTCCTTTTCCGAAGCGCCGGAAACCGCCGTATCAAACAGTGCGTAGGGCAGCGCCGGGGAGATGGTGGTGCACACAAAGGCTCCCCTCTCCTTGTAAAGCCGGATGGTCTCATCATCCATCTTTGCGCCGTGCTCAATGGAATCCACGCCGTTTTCCAGCGCCACCTTTACGCCTTCTGGCGACTCGGTGTGTGCCGCCACGGTATAGCCCAGCTTGTGGGCCTCGTCGCAGACGGCTTTGACCATTTCCGGCTTCATCTTCAGCTCGCCGGGGGTTCCCTTTTCCGCAGCATCCAGCACACCGCCGGTGATCATCAGCTTGACAAGATCCACCTTCTGTCCGCTGGCCTTTTTGAGCTGAGCAAGTGCTTCGGCATTGTTATGGGCCGCAACTGCCACCGAGCCCGCCATGTGTCCCCCGGGCACCGAAATGCCTTCGTTGGCAGCAAGGATGCGCGGTGCCAGCAGTCTGCCTGCAGCGGCATCGTCCCGGCAGCGGGTGTCAAAATCTGCAATGCCGCCCACGGTGCGGATGGTAGTCACGCCACCCAGCAGTTCCAGCTTCGCGTAGCTGCATACCAGCCTGTAGGCCACCGCACGGGTCAGGCCATTGCTCAGAATTTTGCGCACCAGCGCAGCATTATCCCGCGGCTTTGCGCTGGGCTTGCCGTTGCCTGCCAGATGCACATGCAGGTTGATCAGGCCCGGGCACAGATAGCCTCCGTGCAGATCGATCACCTCATAACCGTCCAGATCCACGCCCTCATCGACAATGGCAATGATCTTATCATCCTCGGTCAGCAGGATCTTGTGCGCTTCCGGCTGCATCTGCTCGGTGCCATCCAGCAGGATCCCGTTCGTATAGGCACGTTTCATTGGGAACATCCCCTCTTTTTCAGGTTTTTTCAGACAGGAGTTGTTTTATTTCAGTATAGCACGTTCCGGCAGATGGTGCAATGCAAAAACGGGCAGGAAAGGTTCAGCCCTCTCCTGCCCGCTCGGTGTTTTTATTTACTGTGCGGCTGCGCTGGAAGCTACTTCGGAAGCAGCAGCCTCAGAAGATGCGGCTTCCGAAGAAGCAGCTTCGCTGGATGCGGCATCTGCGCCGCCGGTCACGCCGCCCTCAACGACCAGCTCATCCTCATAGTCAAGGCCGTAGGTATCCACCAGAGTCTCCTCATAGTCCTTGTGGAAGAAGTTCTCTTCGCCCAGAGCCTTGATCTCCTCGTTCAGCCAATCCAGAACGGTGGTGTTGCCCTGGCTCACAGCGGGAGCAATGGTGTCCTGACTGCCCAGAGAGGGAATGCCGACCGTGTAGCCGGTGTTCTGCTTTGCAAATGCAATGACCTCGGTGTTATCGTTGGCCCATGCCACGCCGTTGCCATTCTCCAGTGCATTCTTGGCCGTTGCATAGGAATCGTACTTCTGCAGCGGAATGTCGGGGTACTCCTTGGTCAGGTAGGTCTCGGCGGTGGTGCCGGAAATGACGATCATCTGGTCGTCAGCGTTCCAGTTGTCCAGAGTGGTGATAACATTGCTGTCCGGAGAAATGACACCCAGAGCCACGTTCATATAAGGCAGAGCAAAGTCCACTTCCTCTGCGCGCTCCGGGGTCACGGTGAAGTTTGCCAGGATCACATCCGCCTTGCCGGTCTGCAGGTACTCGATGCGGTTTGCAGCCTCGGTGGAAACGAAGTTGATCTCCACGCCCAGATCCTCGCCCAGACGGCGTGCAAAGTAGACATCATAGCCCTGATATTCGCCGTTCTCGTCCACATAGCCGAACGGGTTCTTATCGGAGAACACGCCGATGTTGATGGTGCCGGACTCCTTGATCTGATCCAGAGTGCGGTAGACCACGCTGCTGCCGGATGCTGCGCTGCCGGATGCTGCAGTGGAAGCAGAAGAAGAGCCGCCGCATGCGGTCAGAACAGCGGCAGCGGAAACTGCACCCAGACCCAGCAGGAAGGAACGACGAGAGATCTTAGACTGTTTCATAATGATTACTCCTTTACAAAATCTTTCCCATTTGGCTGCGGAACACCCGCAGCCTTTATCTTGATCTGTGACTCATTTCACAGCATCAAACGTGAAGGTGCGCAGGAAGCGTTGCGCGCGCTCGGTCTTGGGCTGGTCAAAGAACTCGGCCGGTGCAGCTTCTTCCACGATCTTGCCGCCATCCAGAAAGATGACGCGGTTGGCAATGGCGCGGGCAAACTGCATTTCGTGGGTGACAATGATCATGGTCTTGCCCTGCTTGGCAAGGTCCAGCATAACGTCCAGCACCTCGCGCACCATTTCCGGATCAAGGGCAGCAGTCACTTCGTCAAACAGAAGGATCTCCGGGTGCATACACAGTGCGCGCACGATGGCAACGCGCTGCTTCTGGCCGCCGGAAAGCTCCCGCGGGTAGCTGTTTTTCTTGGCAAGCAGGCCCACACGGTCCAGCAGAGCTTCGGCCTCCTGCTGCACTTCCGCTTTGGGGCGCTTCTGCACCTTGGTGGGTGCCAGAAGCACATTGTCCAGCACCGTCATGTGCGGGAACAGCTCGTAGCTCTGGAACACCATGCCGATGCGCTGGCGCAGCTGGGTCAGATTTTTACCGCCGTAGGCAACGGTCTCATTGCCCAGCCGCACCCGGCCGCTCTGGGTGGGCTCCAGACCATTCAGACAGCGCAGCAGGGTGCTTTTGCCGCAGCCCGAAGGGCCGACCACCACGATGACCTCGCCGGGCTTGACAGCAAAGCTGATATCATCCAGCACGGGGGTCTCGCCATAGGCCTTGATCAGATGTTCAACAGTCAAAATAGGTTCTGCCATGTACGGTCACTTCCATTTCTTTTCGAGATAGGATGCCAGCAGACTGATGGGCCAGCATACGAAGAAATATAACACGAAAACCGTGAGATAAATGCCAAACGCTGCGTTGGGGCTGGCGGTGCGGTTGGCCTCGATGATCTGCTGTGCTACCTTGATCACTTCCACCACACCGATCATCAGCACAAGGCTGGTGGTCTTGATCATGCGGGTAATCAGGTTGATGGACAGCGGGATCAGGCGGCGCACCGTCTGCGGAATGATGATGTACCAGTAGGTCTGCGCACGGCTCATGCCAAGGGCCTCGGCGCTCTCATACTGGTGCTTCGGAATGGCGATCAGCGCACCGCGCACAAGGTCGCTCATTTCTGCGGTGCCCCACAGCACAAACACGATGATGGATGCCGTCTCGCCGGAAAGATTCCACCCAAAGGCACGGGTGGTGCCGAAGTAAACGAGGAACAGCAGCACCATCTGCGGCATGATGCGGACGAACTCCAGATAAAGCCGCAGAACCGCCTTGATAACGGGGTTGCGGGAGGTCATGAGCACGCCCAGCAGGATGCCCAGCGGCAGGCTGATGATCACCGAGACGGCGCTGATCTTGAGTGCAACGCCAAGGCCGCCCAGCAGGCGGGCCATGTTTTTGCCCTTGAACAGGACATCAAGACCCAAATCCAGCATAGCGCAGCCTCCTTTCGATCAGGCTGCCCACAATGGACACCGGCAGCAGAATGATAAGGTAGAACACCACCAGCAGAAACAGACATTCGATGGTTTTGGAGTACATGCCGATCAGGTCCTTTGCCGTGAACATCAGGTCCATCAGGCTGATGGCGCTGAACACGCTGGTCTCCTTGAGCAGGAAGATCACATTTGCCATGAAAGCCGGCATACTGGTGGACATGGCCTGCGGCAGAATGATGTAGCGCATGGTCTGCCAGCGGTTCATGCCAAGGCTGTAGGCACTCTCGGTCTGGATGGGCTCAATGGCTTCCAGACCGCTGCGGAACGCTTCGGCCATGTAGCTGCCGCCCAGAAACGCCAGACCGGCAATGCCGCAGATCTCGGCATTGGTGCGGATGCCCACCTTGGGCAGGCCATAATAAATGAAGAACAGCTGCACCAGCAGCGGTGTGTTGCGGGACAGCTGGATGTAAACACCCACGATCTGCCGCAGAACGGGCACCTTGTCATACTGGATCACTGCGCAGGCAAGGCCAATGATGATGGCAAAAATGATGCCTGCAACGCCCAGCCGCACGGTAAGTACAGCGGCCTTCTGGTAGAGCGGCAAATATTGCTGGATCGCATTCCAGTCCATTGCCGGATTCCTCCCTTGTATCCTGATTTGCGGGTCAAAACAAAACGCCCGGAAGCTCCCTCTTCAAGTAAGCTCCCAGGCGGTCAGCGACAGATCCTTCTGCGTGTTCCCACACAGAATATGCAGATATGCTCACACGGCATACCATACTGCAGGGCGGCCGGTCCGGGAAGCGTTTGCGGTACAACAACACATTGCGCAACAACACATCATAGCCGTTTCCTCCCTGAATGATCTCAATTTTCGGATTTGCTCGACCCGATGCACGTAGTTTACACCCTATTACCCATTATGTCAATATGATTATGGGACTTCTTTCGATTCTTTGCTCATTCAGCCTAAAATCATATCATTCTATGTGTAAATTTTATTCATTTTTCAACTTGACCGTATGCGTCGTGCGGACAGCAAAAAGCCCTCCCGTCGAGGGGAGGGCCGGGCCGGATAAAGATTTTTTAGGAAAGTTTAAGAAACAGCCGGTTTTGCTTTCTGCTGCCATATGCTCCCCTCCTGCCTTTTCTTTTATAAATAAGTATCATGATTTCCCGGGAAAAGTGCAATCAAAAGGCACCGGCTTGTGCAAAAAAGTCGGTGCCTTGGGGCAGGAATATTTTACAGGTTCAGCAGCACATTGGCCCGGAAAACGTTGCCGCCCGTTTCCACCGTCAGATTGCCGTGATACCTGTGCACGGCAGTTTCGACGGAAACAAGGCCGATGCCCTGTCCGTCATGCTTGGTGGAATGCAGAACGCCGCCCTGCTTTTTCAGCACGCCGTCATAGCGGTTCTCCACCATCAGGCCCATCATGGCCGGGCTGAGCATCCGGGCCAGCACCTTGATCTGCCGTTCTTCCGGCGGCAGCTTCTGGCTGGCATGGAGCGCATTTTCCAGCAGGTTGCCAAGAATGGTGCACAGGTCGGCCTCCGGCAGGGGCAGGAGCTTGGGCAGTTCCAGCTTCCATTCGATCTGGATGCCCTGTTTCCGGGCCTCGTAGTCGTAGTGGCCGGCAAGCGCATCCACCGCAGCGTTGACGCACAGGGTGGGTCTGGCATCGCTGAGTTCGCTCTCGTACTGGCTCAGGTAGCTTTTCAGTTCATCCAGCCGCCCGGCCTCGGTCAGGCCGGAGATCACATGCAGGTGCTGGCGGAAATCGTGCCGCAGGTGGCGGGTCTGTTCCAGATAGCTGCGCAGCTCCATATAGCGGCGGGACTCCACGGCCAGCAGCTGGTTTTCGCGGTCCAGCTGGGAGCTGCGGGCATACTCCTTTGCCACGCGGTACATCTCGTACAGCAGCAGAAAGATGCCCAGCAGCGAGATGCTCACTGCCAGCACCGCGATGATGCGGATGCGGTTCATCAGGATGACGCCGATCTCCTTCGGCATACAGAACACCAGAAACGCCGCGTACAGTGCCGGCAGCGGCCATGCCGACTCCCAGAAGGCTTCGCCGTGGTACTCCTGCAGCAGCCACCGGCTCCAGCGCACTGCCGTAAAACGGAAGATGGCGCTGAGTATCACCGAGAGGGTCAGGCAGATGACCGAGGTGCTGGGCAGAAACACCGGCTGTGCATTGTCCAGCTCAGCTTCCGCGTTCAGCACAATGGCAAGCAGGGTGCACACAGACATCATCACTGCCGACACTGAGAACAGAAACATGGTCTGGCTGATTGATACTTCCCGGTCGGTGCGCCAGCGCAGCAGCCAGAAGCTGATGATGAGCAGCGGGATGAGCAGGAAATTCGTTTCCATGTCCAGCATGCAGCACACCGCTGCGCCAGCCAGACCCATCAGTGTGATCGCCGACGCACCGATGGCATAGGTTTTACGCGGTGCACGCAAGTGCTCCTGCAGCGAGGCAAGGCAGAGGTATTCTGCCGGATACATCATTGCAAATTCCAGAAAAAAACGTCCAAACAATGCAAAATTCACAAGCGCTCTCCTTTCCGGGTCAGAATTCCCGCTGCATACCACGGAACTGGTACTGCGTAAATTGGGCAAGCAGACTGTTTTTGTCCTTCTGCCGCACCGGCAGATGAGTCCCATCCAGCATTTCAATGCAGTCGCCCTCAAACCGCAGCACCTTGGACATGTTGATGATCACGCCGCGGTTGCACACCAGAAATTCCGGCTGGGTCTGAAGCTGTTCCTGCACCTGTGCAAAATTTGCCGTGGCCCGGCACTCGCCGTCATCCGTGACCACACGCACATAATGGTTCTGTGCCGTAGCATAGTAGATCTTGGTCAGCGGCAGCCGCACGATCTGCCGGGCAATGCGCACCTCCAGCTCCGGCTGCTGGCGGCACAGCACCCGCCGCAGCTCCCCTGCCAGCTGCTCAAACTTTTCTTCCTTATAAGGCTTGAGCAGATAATCGAATGGATGTACCGGAAAGGCATCCCACACGTACTCTGGCGAGGATGTCACAAACACGATCAGCAGGTCCGGGTCGGCCGCACGCAGCCGCTGCGCCGTCTCAATGCCATTGGTGCCCTCCATGCAGATGTCCAGAAACACCACCTGATACCCTTCGCGCCAGCCGGCCCGCAAAAATTCATCTCCGCTGGCAAAACAGCTGCAGGATATGTTCTCATTTTCAAATGCCTTTTTCAGCAGCTGTTTCAACCGTTCGGCATCCGGCTTGCTGTCTTCCACGATCGCCGTCTGCAGGTTCATTGCTGCACCCCCTGTTCCTTCTGCTTCCCTGTTTTTTATATTATAGCACAAGTTCTGCCTTCCGTGGTCTGCCATTCGCGCACAAAACAGCCCGTTTCGCGCAGGTTGCGGCAGTGGGCAGAAATTTTTTTGTGTTTTCCTGCTGCAATGCAAAACAAAAAAGGCACCACACAATGTGTGATGCCTTTCTGATCTGGTGGAGAATACCGGGATCGAACCGGAGAACGAAGTGACAGCTGTTCGCATTGACTTCGTTGCACAATATGGATATAATATAATTAGAATTTTACTATTATAGATCGTTCAGGAGCAGGAGGTGCTTTTATGAATATCCGTCCATCTGCAGCGATTCGTCAGAACTACAACGAGATCGCCGATCTGTGCAGAGAAACCGCTGAGCCGATTTTTCTCACCAAAAACGGCGAGGGTGACTTGGTCGTCATGGACATCGAAACCTACAACCGCCGTGAAAAAATGCTGAAGCTCCGCGAAGAGCTGCTTTCCGTGGAAGAGGACCGGATGCGTGGAAGCGAGGGCTATTCGATCGACGAGGTCACTTCCATGATGCGCAGTGCGATCAAGGAGGCCGCCGGACATGGAGCAGCAAAATAAATACCGCGTGATCGTGTCAGCACGGGCTGCTCAGATGCTGGTGTCCCACGCCGCATTTCTGGCACAGGTCAACCCTGCAGCAGCAGAGCGGCTTACAGTGGAATTTGAAAAGGCTGCAAAATCTCTGGAGCAGATGCCGCAGCGCTGCCCATGGCTCAAAGGCGAATACATTCCTAAAAATGCTTACCGATTTATCTTGTTTGAAAAACGCTATATGCTTATCTTCCAGATCGTAGATCATACGGTTTATGCAGATCATGTGGTAGATTGCAGACAGGATTACGGCTGGCTCATCCGATGATCAACAAAGGCGGTGGCTTTCCCTTTTGTGGGAAGCTCCCGCCTTTTTCTGCGTCTGTATAAAAAAAGCGCCATACTTCCTACGAAGTACAGTGCTTTTTGGTGGAGATTACCGGGCCGATTCTGATCACGGTGACCCTCTTGCAGTCCATGCACGGCACTCTTCTGGGTGAGCTAAGCCCTCACTCGTTTGGCAACAACAAAAAAACACCACACATTTCCGTGTAGTGCTTTTTCCTTCTGGTGGAGAATACCGGGATCGAACCGGTGACCTCTTGCATGCCATGCAAGCGCTCTCCCGAACGGTATCGAAACGCACCCCCACACGAAAGTGCGGGGACAGGCTTAATATCGCGTTGATACGTTCTATCCACCCAAAAGGTTCACAGTTGCATCCTGCTTCCAGGAATCATGCTCCGCCTACAAGGCAATTTTACCACCCAATTTTCAAGTGTGTCAATGGGTTTTGCTCAGAGAGAAGGTCATTTACGAGAAAAGTTTTTTTCTGACAGCTTACTTAGCGCAATTTTGATTTTACACATCAAAGTTGCGCTTTTTATTTTCCCCAAAAGTATTGACAAGGAGGTTTTCTCAACGATGCCGATGTATTATCGCTGTTTTTTATCCATGAACCAACCGCATGACCCTTGACTACTTCTACGGACAGACTGGAGAGCTTTTCTCCTTCTACCGCATTCCAAAGGCTCTTTTTCAGGAGCAGCGGTTCCAGAGCCTGTCCACGGATGCCAAAACCCTGTATGGTATCCTGCTGGACCGCATGAGCCTGTCGGTGAAAAACGGCTGGCTGGACAAGCAAAACCGGGTGTTCATCATCTTCACAATCGAGGATGTCAAGAGGGCATTGTGTTGCGCAGACAACAAAGCAACCAAGCTGCTCCGGGAACTTGAAAAATTTGGTCTGATTGAACGAAAACGCCGAGGGCAAGGAAAGCCAAGTTTGGTATATGTGAAAAACTTTTCGGCAGAATCTTCAAAAGAGAGTGTCAAGAATCGTGATAATGACGATTCTTGTGGCTTCAAAATCGCGTGTCAAGACCCTGCAAAATCACGGTGTAATAAGACTAAAGAGAATGATACTGAAATGAGTGAGACTAATCTCTTCTATTCCGAAGAATCGGATGGGATGAGTAAGCGCGCCCAACTGGAAGAATATTTTTCGCAGTCTTTGGAGGTAGACCTTCTGCTCCGGCTCTGCCCGGATGATGAGGACACCATCTATCAGATCGTAGATTTGCTGGTGGACACCTGTGCTACCAACCGCAAGCTGCTGCACATCGCCGGGGACGATAAGCCCGCCGAGGTGGTACGTAGCCGATTTATGAAGCTGAACGCCGACCACATCAAATTTGTGTTGAAGTGCCTTGCAGAGAACAGCAGCCCAATCAGGAACATGAAGCAATACCTGCTCGCTTCTCTGTACAACGCACCGACCACCATGCAGCTTTACTATCAGAATCAGACCAACCACGATTTAGCGAAACGGGGGTGATAATAATTTCCAAAAAAGCAACCACGATTGCCATTGTCAACCAAAAGGGAGGCACTGGCAAAACAACAACCTGTGAAAATCTGGGTGTTGGCCTTGCCGCCGAGGGTAAGAAGGTCCTACTTGTAGACGCTGACCCGCAGGGTTCACTCACCATTAGTATGGGCTGGCAGAAGCCGGACGAACTGCCCGTTACTCTTTCTACCCTGATGCAGAAAGCCATGAACGACCAGTGCATTCCGCCCGGTGAAGGTGTGCTGCACCATGCAGAGGGTGTAGACCTCATCCCGGCCAGCATTGAGCTGGCAGGGCTGGAAGTTGCCCTTGTCAATACCATGAGCCGGGAAAAAATGCTGAAGCAAGTCTTGGACAGTGCAAAGCAGGACTATGACTATATTTTGTTGGACTGCACTCCCTCCCTTGGGATGCTGACCATTAACGCGCTGGCGGCGGCAGACACTGCTCTGATACCCGTACAGGCACAGTACCTTTCCGCGAAAGGTCTGGAACAGCTTTTGCAGACCATCAACAAGGTGCATCGGCAGATCAACCCAAAGCTGAAAATCGAAGGTATCCTGCTGACGATGACAGATAACCGCACCAACTATGGCCGACAAATCGACACGCTGATCCGGCAGGCATACGGAAAGCACATCAAAGTGTTCGGTCAGACGATTCCCCACTCCGTCCGTGCAGCGGAAATCAGCGCGGCGGGTAAGAGCATCTTTGTCCATGACCCGAAAGGCAAAGTGGCAGAAGCCTATAAATCTCTGACGAAGACTAACTATTAAAAGTCAAGCCCTAAAATAAAAAAATCCGCCAACCATCCGCTGCCCATGACAAACATCATTCAAATGCTGGCCTTGGAGTAGCGAGGGTGACGGAG